>JAFCZU010000129.1 GCA_019314185.1 Deltaproteobacteria bacterium
GCACCCTTTAATTTAGCCAAAGCGTTAGACGGCAATGGATAAAAATAAATTTTAAGGCGAAATATACTGCCTGTGGTTTTTACAACGGCGCCAATCAATTAATATAAGATTGATACTTAATACATCATTAAATTAAATATGTTATATCTCCTTTGCGCCTGATCGTAATGTATGCCGCACAGGTTGCTGCTTACAAAATATAAGCAAATGATTTCGCTGTAAAAATGTTATTTTCAACCCTTACCGTCTTTATATTGATAGAAATCAAGGGTGCGAAACTTGAGTAATAATAAAAGACTATGCTCTCCAACTTATTTATTCATTATTTCAAAGAGATAGGCCACGTTTTTATCTCATAAATCTAATCTCGAAAGTTGAAGATTAAAAATAATTGCAGAAAACTGGTCATCTGAAACAAAATTTTTTACTTATGAACAAACATGATGCAATTGTAAATCCAGCAAGAGGAAAAAGCTCTTTGAATCTAAGCCCGAATGCTGTTATGGTAAGCAGCGAGAGCGATCTGCGAATTCTTTGCGACATAATGGATCTGGAAGGGGATAGATTTAAAAAAATTCTGATGAGCAGGTTATGTATCGGCGGTGGAGATAAGAATATTACGTTGGCAGGGCCATTTATAGGAGCTCCATATACTGTTATGCTTCTTGAGACTCTAATTGCATGGGGCGTAAGGAAAATTCTGTTTTTAGGATGGTGCGGAGCGGTTTCTCCTGATGTCAGGATTGGAGATATTATTATTCCAGCAGGCGCTATTATTGATGAAGGCACATCAAAGCATTACGGAAAGGTTGACGGCAGTTTAGTGCGACCATCCGGCAACATATCTGAAAGTATAAAAGAGGCCTTAAAAAAGAAAGGGCTTTTTTTTCATGAAGGGATTATATGGTCCACTGACGGCATTTACAGGGAGACGCGTGAAAAGGTCGAGCATTTTCAAAAAAAGAATGCGATAGCTGTTGAAATGGAACTTTCAGCTCTTTTTACTGTTGGCTGTTTTAGAAATATTGAAGTAGGCGGAATCCTGGTTGTTTCCGATGAAATATCTACATTCAAGCACCTGGCAGGCTTTCATGAAAAAGTCTTCAGAAAAAGCCGCAAAGCTGTGTGCGAAGTAATTAAGGAAGTGTTTACGGCTTGAAACTTGAAATTGGAAAATAGAAATTGGGGAAAATTGCGAAAATTGGGCACGTAGTGACACGAAGTGAAGCGTCAGCGCTATCCGGTAATTATAAATAGTTTTCTCTGAACTCTCTGTGTGCTGCGGTAAATTATACTTTTTACGAAATCATCTAATTTCAACGTTCCGTGAACGTTTACAAAATTTTTTAAGCAGGTAAAACAATGGAAGAAACAGAGCGTCTATTCGAGACTCTAAAAAGATATAACGAGGCATATAGAAGCGGGAAACCGCTGGTAAGCGACCATGAATACGACAGCCTTGCACAAAAGCTTCGGGAACTTGATCCTGCTCATCCCTTCCTCCATGTTGTGGAACCTGAAAAATTTGAAGTCAGGAAAGAAGTAAGACATCCTGTTTCAATGCTTTCAACTGAAAAAGCTTACACAAAGGATGCCCTTGCGAGATTTGTAACCAGGGTGAAGAAAGATGCTGGTGAGATCGGAGTAACAGATATTTTGTTTAAGGTTACTCCGAAGCTTGACGGGCTTGCAGCGCGAGATGATGGTAATATATTTGCAACGAGAGGAAACGGTGAAGTCGGATACGAGATAAGCAATGCTTTTAAGAAAGGAGTAATCCCGGTAGGCGGCAGAGGGTTGGGCCTTGGAGAGATTGTGATTGTCAAATCCTATTTTGATGAGCATTTGTCCGGCGAATTTGAGCACCCGAGAAATATGGTTGTCGGAATTGTTGCTTCTGATACTTTAAATGTTCTTGCTAAAAAGGCTCTTCAGGATGAGGTTGTACGTTTCGTTCCATATGCTGCTTTGCCTGTTTGGAACGGAAGAGCTGATGAGCTTGTGCAAAACATAGATAATATTTTATCGGATCTTACAGCAAAGACAGATTATCCAACAGATGGTGTGGTGGCGGAAGTAACTGAAGAAGAAGTTAAAAAATATATGGGATCGACAGCTCACCATTACAGATGGCAGATAGCTTATAAAACAAAGGGAGAGACCGCTATAACAATTATCAAAGGAATCAGGTGGCAGGTTGGAAGAACCGGCAATATTACACCTGTCCTGGAAATTTGCCCTGTATCACTTTCCGGAGCTACCATCAGAAGGGTTACAGCTCATAATGCCGGTCTTATACTTAAAAAGAAAATCGGCATTAATGCTGAAGTAGAGGTCATAAGAAGCGGTGAAGTAATTCCAAAGCTTGAGAAAGTAATTAAAGAATCGGATCAGATCGTTATTCCGGATAAATGCCCTTCATGCAACAGCGTTCTGGAATGGAGTAATGATTTTCTTAAGTGCAATAATGATTCATGCAAAGCCAGGATAGAGCAAAGCTTAAATCACTGGTTTAAAGTTCTTGGTAATGCCGACTGGTTTGGAATAAAGACGATTCAAAGACTTGTGGACAATGGATATGACAGTCTTGAGAAAATTTATGCTATGTCTGAGGGCGATTTTTTTGATATCGGCTTTGGCCCGGTTCAATCAAAAAATCTTGCAGAGGCCATCAATACCAGCAAAAACAAGCGAGTTGAAGACTGGCGTTTTTTAGCTGCATTCGGGATCTCCGATCTTGGAAACGGAGATAGCAAAAAATTGCTTTCACACATCAAGCTCGAAGATCTTGTAGATGTAAAAGCAGAGCAGATTGAAGCAATACACGGTTTTGGCGCAATAACAAGTCTGTCTATTGAGAATGGTATTGCAAGAATTAAAGATACAATGAGTCATATGTTGTCTATGGGTTTTAATCTTGACAAAACGCTTCTCGCAGAAGAAATTGATACCCTTGATACTCCGATTGCAGGAAAGGGCATTGTATTTACAGGGAAGATGCTTCATGGAAACAGGGAAGAAATACAGGCAGAAGCGAGAAGTCTCGGAGCAAGGGTTCAAAGTTCTGTCACCGGCAAAACAAATTACCTTGTATGCGGAGAGAAAGCAGGGGCAAAAAAGATAGCAAAAGCAAAAACATCAGGCAGCCTGATTATATCTGAAACCGATTATTTGAATATGATAAAAAGATTTCGATCTGACCCGCTATAGATGACCAGGAGACTTAACAATCATGGGAAAAAAAGTTAGAGCTCATGTATTAATTGTCGGCAGAGTACAGGGCGTTTTTTTTAGAATGGAGACAAAACGTACGGCAGATGCGGCAGGGGTCTATGGATGGGTTAGAAATAAAAGAGATGGAACTGTTGAAGCGCTTTTTGAGGGAGACGAGGAAAGTGTTGGCACAGTTGTTAAGTGGTGCAAAAAAGGCCCGCCTCTTTCAATAGTTGATGGTGTGGATATAAAATGGGGAGATTACACAGGTGAGTATGGGGATTTTGAGATCACCTTTTGAATACAAATATTGTTCTCTTTAAAGGGGCTGTGAAACATAAGCTGTCAAATAAATTGTAACCGTTTACAGCTCACGGTTGTCGGTTTACAGTTCATACTTTTTTGAAAAACCTTGCAACGCCGTATAAATAGAATCTTCGCTTTTGCTTCAACAAGCTGTATGGAATGCGCTCGCTGCCGCAGTTCAATGAACTGTGTGACGACTGATTACTTTTATGCTTTAATCAACCGTTAACCGCAAACAGTTACAATACATTAAGGCGGTTTATTAATTATAAAAATAAACCGCCTTAATAACTTCTTAATTATTTATGTCTTAGATAGAGCTTTTTAATTTTTTGCCGGGTCGAAATTTTACAACATTGCAAGCTTTGATTTTGATTGGCTCGCCAGTCTGAGGATTGCGTCCTTTACGAGCTTTCCTGCGGATTTTTGAAAAAGTTCCAAAACCAACCAGTGTAACCTTGCCGTCTTTTTTCTTCAAAGCCTTTGTTATATTGGCCATAAAAGAATTTAGCACACTTGAAGCTGCAACTTTGGAAATACCCGCATCTTTTGCAATGTTGTCTACTAATTCAGCCTTTGTCATAGTGTTTTTCCTCCATTTTTATTTGTTTAATAACCACCAACCGTCTGTTTGCTACAAATCCATATAGCAGACCATTATTTATGTCAATATAAATAAGCATTTGTCAATATTATTTTTAATAAAATCATGTTAATCTGCTTTATGGTTATATTCGCAGTATGTGATTACCGCAAAATCCAGTGTTTTCGCACCACAAAAACCCAGCGACCTGTCAAAGGATGAGACCTTTGAAAAATATTCAATTTTGCCTGTTCAGTTAAATCTGGTCTCAAAATATCCTTAGAAAAGTGCGTTTGCAAACTGTACAGGATCAAAATCCTGGAGGTCATTAATTTGTTCTCCAATTCCAATATACTTCAATTGGATTTCAAGGCTGTTGCATATACTTATAACAATTCCTCCTTTTGCGGTTCCATCTAATTTTGTTAAAGCGATTCCGGTAACCCCTATTGCATCATTAAACAATGTGGCCTGAGAAAGAGCGTTCTGGCCTGTTGTCGCATCGAGGACAAGCAATATTTCATGAGGAGCATCAGGCATTTTTTTTGAAATTGTGCGCTTTATTTTTTTAAGTTCTTCCATCAGGTTTACCTTTGTATGAAGCCTTCCCGCTGTATCAACAAGAACAATATCAATATCTCTCGCTAATGCGGCTTCAATACTATCATATGCAACTGCTGCAGGGTCTGCATTGTCTTTGTGCTTTACGATTTCAGCGCCTGCTCTATCTGCCCAGATTGTAAGCTGTTCTGTTGCCGCGGCCCGAAAGGTGTCAGAAGCTGCAATAAGAACCTTTTTCCCGGCAGATGTATATTTTGCCGCCAGCTTTCCAATGGTTGTTGTTTTTCCAGTGCCGTTAACTCCGATTACCATTACAACATGCGGTTTGGATTTAATATTTTCATGAGCAGGTGTTTGAGCGCCAAAAAGCGAGACTATTTCTTTTTTAAGAGATTCTTTCAGTTGATCTGCGTTGGATATATCAGAGGACTTCTTTGAAATGCGTTGTATAAGTTCCATGCTGGTCTGGACACCTATGTCTGAGGTTATCAGAAGTTCTTCAAGTTCTTCTAACAGCTCATCATCGATCTTCCTGTCGCCCGCAAAGAGCTGATCTATATCTGTTGTAAGGATTTTGCGAGTCTTGGATAATCCGTTTTTCAGGCGTTCAAATATACCGATTGATTTTGATGAATCCGCAGCCTTTGGCTTATCTTTCTTATGTTTAAACAGACCGAATACCATAATATACCTCAAGTTTATAGTGTAGAAATTTCCATTTTATACCTAATGAATTCAGTATCATAGGATAGATGAATTGTTTAGCGAAAAGTGCCTGAAATGCCTAAAGTTAAGGAATTCTGCCATTTGATATGTGTTATCAATTAGCACGCCGAAAGCGTACCATAACTTTAGGCACTTTAATATACTTTAGCTCACTTTAGGCATTTATATCCGCACAGAAGGTGCGCTAACTTCTCTGTTGTCCAAAATCTACAGACACGATCTTTGAAACACCCTGGTTTTCCATGGTAATTCCGAAAAGCATATCAGCAAATTCCATACTGCTTTTATTATGTGTTATCATGACAATTTGAGATTTTTCACCTATGATTTTAAGCAGCTCATTAAAACGGAAAATATTTGCCTCGTCAAGAGGAGCGTCGATTTCGTCCATTAAACAGAAAGAGGCCGGCCTGATCAAATAAATAGAAAAGATAAGTGCGATTGCTGATAAGGCTTTTTCTCCTCCGGAAAGAAGGCTTATTCTTGTTAATTTTTTCCCGGGAGGAAGTATCATGAGTTCGACACCTGTTTCAAGGGGCTTGTCAGGCTCAGTAAGAATGAGTTTGGCTGAGCCTCCTTGAAAGAGACGGGGAAACACCTCATCAAGCTTTTCATTAATCAGATTAAATGTATCTATAAACCGTTTTTGGGTAATCCTGTTAATTTTCTTTATTAAGCTTTGAAGGTTCTTCAATCCTGTTATAAGATCATCATACTGTTTGTTAAGAAAATCAAAACGTGTTTTGAGCTGTTCATATTCTTTTATTGCGCCAAGATTAATATCGCCGATATTGGCGATCTTTTTCCTGTATACTAACAGTTGTTCTTCCGTCTCATTTACAGGTATCTTGTGATCTTCAAAGAGCTGATCAAATTCCGGCCTTAATTCTGATAGAGATTTATGATAACGTTCTTCAATACCGGTTTCAATGTTATCCCTTTTTAAACGCTGCCGGGATTGCTCTATTTCAAGCAATTGAACTTTCCGAAGCGCATCATCACGTTTGCTCTGCATGTCTGATACAATATTGTCGTTGTTTTTCAGATGGGTATCAATAGCATGATAATCGGCTTCATTGCTTTCAACCGCCTGCTCAAGAAGTTTCATATCATCATATATGCTGGAAAGAGTTTGTTCATATTCTGTAATTTTCTGTCTTGAAAGCAATTCCATCTGTTTTTTTTGTGAAACTTCATGTGAAATCTGCTTGAGACGTTCTATTACGTCGTCCTTGAATTCTTCAAGCCGTCTAAGAGTATTATTATTGTTTTCCAGCTTAGCGGTTAAAGCTGTCAGTTCAAGCTTGAAATCAACGTTCCTTTGATTAAAACCATCTATTTCAGAAGATACTGTGTCGATTTTTTTTGATGTTTCAGTGATCTTATCCTGCGCTGTTTTAATAATGCCGCCGGCTTCAGTTAGCGCATCTTTGTATTTGGACAGTTTATCATCGGCCTCGCTTTTTTCGCCTGAAAGCTGGTCCCGCTCCAGAAGTGTAATTTCAAGATGGCGTTTGGCATGTTTAAGGTCTTCGGTTGTTTTGTAAAGGGTTTTTTCCGCTTCAATTTCATTTTGTTTGGCATCGTTGTTACGTTCAATCAGCTTTTGCAGGTCCCTTTCAATTGCCCGAACATCAAATTCCAGTTCTTTTTGATATTTACGACAGGATTCCAGTTGATTGTCCAGCTTTATGATCCGGCTGTTCAGCTCTTTTACTTCCTGCTTTTTTGCGAGAATGCCGGATAGATTTTCTTTGCCGCCGCCGATCATGAACCCCTGATTAGATATAATATCGCCGTTTTTTGTAACAACAGTTTGAAATAAGCCGTTATTGTTAAATATTTTTATTGCATCTTCAATATCGGCGGCAATAATCACATGGCCTAAAATGGCTTCAATTGTTTTTTTAAACTCATCTTTAACGGAAATATGATCTATAAGCTTTTCATATATACAGGTTTTTTCTTCATGGCTGCGTTCGATTTTCTTTACAGATGAAACCGGTATAAAACCGCTGCGTCCAGCGCCGGTTGTTTGAAGATAATTTATTGAGTCAAGACAGGATTTTTGATCTTTTACAAGAATATACTGCAATGAGTCTCCCAGAACGGCTTCGACTGCTGTTTCATAGGAGGGTTCCGGCTCGATGATATCGGCTATAAGTCCAATGATATTGGATGAAAGCATAGAGCCTTCTGCCGGTTGTTTCCGGTTTTGAACTTTCATTATGGCTTTAACACCGTCTTTGTACCAGTCGAAGTTCTCTTCCATCTTTTTCAAAGCAATATGTTTTGACCTGATCTTGTTCCGTTCAAATTCAATGGTCTGAACAAGTTTAACCTGTTTGGCTAACTTTATGTTTTTTTCGGCAAGATTTTTCTGAATAAGATCGATTTGTCTGCTGAATTCGTCGATTTCTTTTGATAAAGAATCAAGTTTTGTTTTGGTTCCTGTTTTCTGTCTCTGAAACTCTACGACTTGATTCTTTGCTGTTACCTCCTCTTCATCTATTCTTTTAAGGCGGTTTTTAAGACTTTGTTTAATGTTCGTGGTATTCTGGCATAAGTTTTTATATTGCGCTTCTCTGGCCATAATATCTACAAGATCTGTTTTATATTTATCTATCTTATGGTTTAACTCTGATAAATTATCCCTGATATGTTGTGAAGATGTCTGCTCATGATCAAGAGATGATCTGACATTTTTTATCTCATC
>JAFCZU010000546.1 GCA_019314185.1 Deltaproteobacteria bacterium
CAAATTCCATTTTTCTTGTAGCACATGCATCAGATACAACTCGACAACTAAATCCTAAATCAAATGCTGCTCGCACTGTCGTGTCAATACACATGTGACTCATCGCGCCACAGATCGTTAATTGACCAATGCTCAATTCATTTAGCTGCTCTTGTAAAGAAGTTTCTCTAAAGCTATTTGGGAAGTGTTTCTTAATTACGGGTTCTTTGTTCATTGGTTTCACAGCGGAATGTATCTCAACTCCAAACGTGCCTGGCAAAAAGAAAGTGGCTCCTGGTCTGTTTGATAAATGCTGAATATGAAAAATAGGTTTGTTCGTTTTGCGAAAAAATTCTAAAATACGTTGAGCATTTGCCGCGGCCGCCTCCATGCCTTCAAGTTCCATATTTCCACCTGGGAAATAGTCATTTTGGATATCAACAATCAACAGTGCTTCTTGTTTCATTTCTACTCCTTATTCAAAAAGTATAACGATGAATTCGCCTGACAGGTTATCTCAGGTTGTTAATAGCTATTTCTTTCAATATTTGACCTCTTCGCACTACCTCTCGACAAGGGCAGTGTAATACTCCGGACGCCTATCACTAAGTGATTCCTGAGAAATAAGTCACCTTTTTTAGACGATAGAAATATTTAAGCTGCCAGGATCGATTTATTCACAAGCAAAGAGATATTTTGATCAGGATCGGTTTCAAATGCGTTCAAACGATCCAAAATTAAGCTTATAATGCGCAGCAAAGCTTTCTCAGAGACCGCAAGGGCCTTGGCCCAGCGCTTTATATTGCAGGCTATCACTTTGCAGGCGACGGCAAAGCACACCTTGGCTGCTCTACGAACGCGTAGCTTACCCATGCCGTGTTTGCGCTTCAATTCAGACATCGTCGCTTCGACTCCCGAACGGATTTTATATTGTTCCTTCCATTCGGTAGTTTGTTGATTTGAATACATCTGATCTCGTAACCGAAGCTCAGGTGTTATTTCTAACCGGAAATTTCCGACTGTGTCTCGTGGTTTACAACCGCGGGCGCGATGATTGGGCGCGCGAACCGGGCAGTTATCAAGTATGATACATTTACGGCAGATATCTCCATCGAAAATAGCATGAAGAGATTTGCCCTTTTTGTTGTTATGGCTAAGCATGCGGTGATCGATTGGGATGTGTCCCTTGGGGCATTTAACGGCTAAGCCATCTTTGTTAAATTCGAACTGATCGCGTCCCATTACCTCATCAGGTATACGGCTGCGATTGACAGGGGCAATAAATTCTACTTCGCGCTTTTTTACTTTCAGGGCAGATGGGACCGATGGATAACCGCCATCGGCAAATAGCTTTTCAGGTTTTAAACCAGCAGACTCTAAGCGATTGAGAATGTCTGGTGCTTTACCCATATCAGACCGAGCAGCGCCATGGACCTCGTAATCCGTAATGATTTCCTTTTTGTTCTTGTTGTTGCAGGTCTCGGTAATATGAGCACTGTATCCTGAACCTTTATGTCCGTATGATGCATCTGGGTCAAAGGCGGATTGTAAAGTTTCGCCTTGGGTTTTCTTTTTTATTTTTATCTTTTTATCATCACCCTTAGATGTATCGGAATTAGAGTCTTTTTTGATCTCACATTGTTCTTGGAAAAGTCGAACGAGCAACTCGTATTGCTCGCTATCTTTTACCTCTTTATCGGTTTCAAAAACTTGAATAAGTTTATACACGTACTGTGACAGTTGTTCCAGTTTTGCCTTGTGCTGGTCCTGAGCTAATCCAAACCAGCCTTCTGGTTCGCGTTTGTGCCACTGCCGAATATGGTCGGGAATTTGCGAGAACCGCTTTTTATCCAAGCTTCTAATGAACAGAGTGATCGTATTCGCAAACAGGTCCAGTCGACCTCGTGTGCGTATATTCGAAACAACAAGAGTAGAATCGAGTCTTTGCTGGCTGGCAGACAAATCGAGCTTTTTTATTGCTCTCTTGCTAATCTTTTCAAAGATACCGCGCACCAGCTTCATTTCCGGATCTTTGGCTGCCAATCGCCGGCGAAATTCTACTAAAGAACGGCGAGACAAATACGCTTGGTCGTCGCTGACATCTAATGCGTAACGCCATCGAATATCAAAACCAAATGCGTCGAGCGCTTGCTGATCACTTAGAGCGTTGTACTCCTGCAGCAAGCATAAACCGATTGCACGGGCAACGCTGAAATTCGGTCGGCCGGTCTTGCCGTAAAGCATAGAAAAGTTCTCTTCACTTCTGAACAGTATCGGAAGGATTTCAACCTTGAACAAATGAGCCCAAGAAGATCTTAGCCGTGTTTGCAAACCTTCGGACAATTGTGTATCTATGCCAAATAGACTTTGTTGGGGATTCGTTTTTTTAAACATGCTCATTTAGCATGTTTGAGTATTCAAGGGTAGTTACTTCTCAGGAATCATAATCTTATGTGCGTCCTGCATGTCCCCATATCTATATCAAGATGTTCCTGTGGTCTGGTCCCCATTCAACCTCCTCTGGAAAGGCAATTATTGTAGACAGAATTACGACTTTGGCTTTGGTTCAGACTCAGTCTATGATTTCTTTCCTGCTTCTTTCTTGGTCTCTTCCAAGAAGT
>JAFCZU010000547.1 GCA_019314185.1 Deltaproteobacteria bacterium
TGTATTCCATAAAGCCATGCGGTTCGGAGTATAATGTGCTGGTTTAAATGCGAACGCACCTCGGCTTCTCCCTGTTCTTTGCTTTTGCCGTATACACCAGTTGGCGAAACCGGATCAGTTTCAATGTATGGCGTTTTTTCCCTGCCATCAAACACATAATCGGTCGAAATATGTATAAGGGGTATTTTTGCCTTTGCGCATGCCTTGGCAAGGTTTGCAGGGCCGTCTCTGTTTGCTTTATAGGCAAGCGTTTGTTCTGATTCAGCGCTGTCAACATTTGTATATGCGGCGGCATTAATTACAAGAGAGGGCTGAGACTTTGAAAGTATCTTTTCGACCTGGATTATATCGGTTATGTCTAATTCAGGGAGATCAAAAGGTAGAATCTCAAAATCAAACTGTTTCCCCTGGCTGATAAGTTCACTGCCAAGCTGTCCTTTTGAACCTGTTACAAGAATTTTAATGTTTATCTCCTTTATATCTCACAAGAGACGCAAAGAACGCAGAGATTAAGGGTTTTTTAAAAAAACATTTCTGTGTACTCCGCGGTAAAAGCCCTAACACCTGATACCTGACATCTGACACCTGACATCTGACAGACGTGGAAGCCGCTTATCTTTTTCCGAAACAATCGGATTTGTTACAGGCCAGTCAATATGTATATCGTGATCAGACCAGATAACTCCTCCTTCGTCCTGTGGAAAATAATAATCAGAGCATTTGTATGAAAAATAAGCTGTTTCGCTTAGTACGGAAAAGCCGTGGGCAAATCCTTTTGGTATAAAGAGCTGGCGCTTATTTTTATCAGACAGATAAACCCCTGTCCATTTGCCAAATGTCGTGGAATCTCGCCTGATGTCAACCGCCACGTCAAAAATTTCACCAGAAATAACTTGGACCAATTTTGCCTGGGGATGCTTGATCTGGAAGTGCAGTCCTCTTAGCGTATTTTGCTTGGAATAGGAAAGATTATCCTGAACAAAGATACAGTTAATGCCGTATTTTTCATATCTTTTCTGGTTGTAAGTTTCTGCAAAAAAGCCGCGGTTATCTCTAAACACCTCTGGTTCAATAATTACGACACCTTCAAGTTGTGTGGTTATGATATTCATAGATAATTAAAGTGTTAAGTGTTAGGTGTTAAGAGTGAGCGCATTCCTCTCGAACACTCTGATTCCTTTGGATTTATGATTGTTGGAATCGCTTCGTTCTATCGATTTTCAATCGCTTATCATCAATCCTTGCTTCAACTTTCGACCTCCTATTTTTCGCGGCTGAAAGCCGCTCCTACTCGACTACTTGACCAATCCCTTCCCTAATTTAATAGTATAGGAATTTCCTATTTTATGCCTAATTAATTTGGCATGATAGGATATGAGTGTTTTTTTGAACGTCGAACATCGAATGATGAAATCGCTTCGCTCTGCCTGTTTATAAATTGGCAGAATTCCTTATTCAAAATTCGATGTTCGACGTTCGATGTTGGACGTTCATCTTTTAAGCCCGCCCGAAGGGCGCTAATTTAAGCATATCAGTTAAATATTGGCCATAGCTGTTTTTTAAAAGGGGCTGGGCCAGTTTTTCAACTTGTGCCGCATCTATATATCTTTTATAATATGCTATTTCTTCAATGCACGCAACCTTTAAGCCTTGCCTGTTTTCAATGGTTTCTATATAGTTGGATGCCTGCATCAGGCTTTTATGGGTCCCTGTATCTAACCATGCTATTCCCCTGCCGAATTTTTCAACATGGAGTTTACCCATTTTCAGATAGGCTACATTTACATCTGTGATTTCAAGCTCATCCCTTGGGGAAGGTTTTAGTCCGGTAGCTATATCAATGACCCGGTTATCATAAAAATATAGACCGGTAACTGCGAAATTTGATTTCGGTTTTTCCGGTTTTTCTTCTATGTTAATCGCGATGCCGGATTCATCAAAATCAACCACGCCATAACGTTGCGGATCTTTTACCCTGTATCCGAAAACAGTGGCTCCTTCTTTTCTTGATTTTGCGTTATTCAGGAGTCCGGTCATGCCGTGGCCGTAAAAAATGTTGTCGCCGAGTATCATGCATACATTTTCATTTCCGATAAACTCTCTGCCGATGATGAAGGCCTGTGCCAGACCTTCGGGGCGGGGCTGCTCAGCATAATTTTATAAAGGGGCAGATCGTATGGGGTTGAAATTACTAATATATCAGTGATATCTGCCAGCAGAAGCACGGAAAGCGGATAGTAGATCATCGGTTTGTCATATACAGGAAGTAGCTGTTTGCTGACAACCATGGAAATTGGGTAGAGTCTTGTACCCGATCCGCCGGCAAGTATGATTCCTTTCATGATTTTATCCTTTTATTGGTATATCTTTTACTATGTTAACATAAAAACAATTGTATTGTACTCAAGTTTCGCACCCTTGATTTCTATCAATATCAAGACGGTAAGGGTTGAAAATAACATTTTTACAGCGAAATCATTTGCTTATATTTTGTAAACAGCAACCCGTGCAACATACATTATGATCAGGCGCAAAGGAGATATAACATATTTAATTTAATGATGTATCAAGCATCAATCTTATATTAATTGATTGGCGCCGTTGTAAAAACCACAGGCAGTATATTTCGGTTTAAAAAGTATTGTTACGAAAATCGGTGCCAGCTATTTTATACCCTCCGTATTCTGTATTTTTTCCGCCAAAATAGAGGCTGCTCCCCACAGTAATTTGCATGTCCTGAGTAATATTCCAGACAGCCCTGGGTTGCAGCGAGCCTGACGGATCTGCCAGGTTGTTTATCATCGTTAAATAGATGTTAAGCAGAGGGTGAAGCTCTACCCTGATGTGGCCGCTCAAATAATTTCTCCCTAAGGTAAACAGCTCCCCACGATTAATACGCTCGGAAATATCCGGGTCAGAATATTCTTCCGTGTATTGATTGTGACACAGCCCGTTAAAGTAATATTCCAGATATCCGTATAAATTCTTTTTCCACCATACCCAGGAGTAATCCATATTAGCCACGAATGACAGGTAGTTGTCGTTTTCCCTGTTTTTATCGAGAAATGTCCACGTGCTGTCAAGACGCCAGGCCGTATTTCCAAGATATCCGGCGCTGCCAAAACCGATCAGGGTATCTTTGTAATGTTTAGCCGCCATGATATCAAACTCGGTAACGCCTTGGGCAAAGTGCAGCTTTCCGGCAAGAGAGGACTGGTTCCACTCAACATTTCCGCTTACCTGTTCACGTCTTGGCACATAAAGCAACTGGAGGTCGCCTGTTTTTTTTATGGGAAATTGGGTGGAGACCATGTCGTCTCCGATTTTATACTCCCGTTCGATATCGGATGGGGAAAAGGGGTTAAAGATGTCCATGGGATTAAACAGCAGGCCGTTTCCCCAGGTGACGACCTGCCTGCCCATGTGCACGACGCCCCATTTCGGAAGTAAAGTAAGACAAAGCCTGTCTATGCGGTGATAGATGATATAGTTGTCATCTTCATCGATACTTTTCGTTAAATCCATCAGGCGGTGTTTGTCGCTTATAGAATCTCGGGTTATTACACCGGCGCTGAAAAGATTCGGATAAAGCTGTTCAAGGGCTTTCCCCTTGCGCCGGCTATCTCCGCCTGAAAGGATAGCCTCATAATGGGTTTCAAAATTTCCCCACTCTCCAAAGAAAAACTTGCTTTTGAGCCGCATCTTGGTGAGACCATCATAGTATGGATCAGCACTTGCAGGCTGGGAATATGATTCCTCATCAGGCCATAAAACAGAGCCCCTTATCTTTATGTGACCGCCCCACTGAGCATCAATATTATTATACCAGGGATCGGGAATCGTGGATTGATTTGAGGATACAGCGGATGCGGATTTGTTTGAACAACCCGATGACGCTTGTGAAGATACAGGGCTGATGAAGATTGAGAAAATAGCTGCAAGGAAAACTAAAATAAGGATAAAAGTTTTTCTGAAACAATTTATCATCATAAAAGCTTGCAAACAGTCGAGTCGTCGAGTGGTTAATGATTTTTCTGCGAGCGACTTTTTCATCTTTTCCCATTCAACATTCGATGTTGGACGTTCGATGTTCGATGTTCATCTTTTTCAGTTTAGTGCTTACGACTTTTGCTTACTGCCTGCTGACATCTGTCCCCTGCTACCAGGCCGTCACTGATATGGACAAGCCGTTGCGCACAATCCATGACCATTTTATCATGGGTGGAAAAGATAAATGTGACCTTTTTCTTTTCGTTCATTTCCCTCATCATTTCCAAAAGGCCCTTGCCTGTTTTGGAATCCAGGTTTGCCGTGGGTTCATCTGCTAACACAATTGACGGACTGGATACGATAGCTCTGGCAACTGCCACACGCTGCTGCTGCCCTCCTGACAGTTCTGCCGGCCGCCGGTTGTACTTGCCTTCAAGTCCCACATCATCCAGGATGCTTTTGGCCATTTCTCTTCGCTCATCTTGCGGCACACCCTGGAGAAGCATGACAAATTCCACGTTTTCTATTGCCGACAGGACAGGGATAAGGTTATAGGCCTGGAATATAAACCCTATGTTGTGTAAACGTAAGTTGGCCAGTTTCGACTGGCTCATTTTGTCCAGAAAGTTTCCATTTACAATAACGCTGCCGGAGTCAGCCGAATCCAGTCCGCCGATAATATTCAGCAGGGTGGTCTTGCCTGATCCCGATGGCCCTGCCAAAGCGACAAAGCCTCCCTTAGCAACAGTTAAACTAATGCCTCTGAGCGCTGCCACTTCTATTTTTCCTTTGCGATACGTCTTCTTAACATCCAGGCATTC
>JAFCZU010000548.1 GCA_019314185.1 Deltaproteobacteria bacterium
TAATTGATTGGCGCCGTTGTATAAACCACAGGCAGTATATTTCGCCTTAAAATTTATTTTTAGCCCTTGCCGTCTAACGCTTTGGCTAAATTAAAGGGTGCGAAACTTGAGTAAGATTTCTCCCTTTGGTCGAAATGACAAAAAGTGAGGTCTTCGTTCAGGCGCTAATTACATACCAATTCGATCAGGCTTTGAAAAAGCACTTCATCAAAATTATTTTTTGGATTTAAATAATAGTTCGGTACCAAGGTTTGTCATTTTTGCTATTATACATTCAATACTCATTTGGCCGTTTATAGATTTGGAACGGGTTTGAAATGAAAAGCCATTTCCAGGATACGAATTTATGATATACAGGATTTGCATTAATTCTTTTTTTATAAAATCAAGTCCATCCTGTAATCCCGTCTGAAATATTTATCATTACACCCGATTCTTTCCAATCGGTTGAAAAAGCCGGCAACATTATTATTGACGATTGCGTTTGAAATAGATATTATAAATATCATATTTTACTTAAATTTGCTATTGGAAATATCAACATGCTAAATCATCTGATTAATCAAAATATCTGGTGGCAAGACGCATCCCTGATTAAGAAAGACCCAAAAATCATGGAATGGCAAAAGCAACCGCTAAAATGGCAGCCTTCCCTGATGGATGAGTTTGATTTCTCTTCCTTTCATATATACACATTGCGGGGTCCGCGGCAGGTGGGTAAAACTACACTGCTCAAGCTTATGATCAAAAAATTACTTAAAGACCCTGAAATCAGGAAAGAACAGATTGTCTATTACAGCGCAGATAATCTGGATTCTTATAAAGATATTATCGAACTGATTGAGACATATTTTGATTTTTTAGACAGATTACCTAACCCTCCGGAAAGGGCATTTCTGTTTTTGGATGAAATAACCGCAGTCAACAATTGGCAAAGAGGAATCAAACATCTAACTGATTTTGGAAAGTTGAGCAACTCTATCCTGATTCTTTCCGGCTCAAACGCTTCTGATCTCAGACTGGGCATAGAAAGGCTTCCAGGCCGCAGAGGAAGAGGGGCTCATCCGGACAAAATTTTATTGCCGCTTACCTTTCGGGAATATGTATCACTTACATCACCGGATATGGCAGCACATTTCAAAGAAATAACCTTTTTTGATGTTTTTAATCTTACAGAGAGTAATTTCAGGGATATCTTTGCATTCAATCCTTACAGGCGCTCTCTTTCCAGATTGTTTGATCGCTATTTAATCAGCGGCGGATTCATAAAATCAATTAACGAACTGTATAGTTCCGGCTTTATAGCATTTGACATCTATGAAATCTATCTTCAATGGATCCACGGCGATATGGCAAAAGCGGGTAAAAGTGAAAGAACTGCGCGACAGATTATATCCCGGTTATTGAAAATAACAGTTTCTGTTTTTGGATGGGAAACAATTGCCAAAAAAATTGATATTGCCACGCATAAGACTGTTTTAGAATATATGCAGGTTATGGAGGACTCATTTATACTAAGGCTTCTTTACCAGGCAGATGTTAATACCGGACTGCCAAGGGTAAAAAAAATGAAAAAGTTCTATTTTCTGGATCCGTTTATCTTATGGTCTTTATGGGGGTGGGTTGAAAACTGGTTATTATTTCAGGAGAAAAGTGAAGAAAAGCTCAGAAACATAAAGATTAAGAGCTGCCTTGCTGAAATGGCAGTGGCTAATCTTCTTTTTCATCGTTACGAGGTAAAAGACTGGACCGGATCTCGAGTCTTTTTCTTTCGAAATAACGGCGAGATCGATTTTTTGATTAAACAGGATAATATTTTGATGCCTGTTGAAGTTAAGTATCAAAATAAGATTGAGAAAACCGATTTCAAGTTGATAAATAAGTTGGGATTCAAGAAAGGAGTAATCATTTCTAAAGATACTTTTTACTGTAATAATGGCTATATGAGTATACCGCTGGAAATATTTTTGATGGTTTTTTGAACTGCAACAACTCCGATTTTTTTATCTTCTTTTCATTATACATAGACGACACCGTCCACAAATCTCTGCCCGAATCAAGCCATTCAAAACCTTCAGCCTCAATACTGTTGACTTAGGCAAATTCTCTTGAACCGCAGAATGTCGAACAAGGAATATCGAATGTCGAAGTAACCCCTTCGTAATTCTGCGGTTCCTTGTTCGATATTCGATATTCAAAAAGCACTAAAATTTTTCTTAAGTCAACAGCATTGGCCTTCAGTCTATCCACCTGAGTAGTTACGATTTTGCGCTTTTTGCTTGCCCAGTTAAATCGTCACTTCATTTATTTAACCGGGGCGACTTTTTGCGGCTAAATCAAAAGAGCAGAACCCTTATGACTTTTTTGAACATATATGGTTCTTGTAAGAGCAATCAGTCTCTTGTATATAAATTTTATGTCAAATTTGAAAAAGACACCCCATGATGATTTGTTTAAAAAAATATTTAAGAACAGAGAGAATGCCGGTGATCTTTTAAGCGTGGTATTGCCACAAAATATTATTGCCCGCATGGACATGGAGTCTGTTTATGTTGAAGATGTTTCATATCTGGACGAGAACCTTGCAAAACATTTTTCAGACCTGGTATTAAGCCTGGATTTGAAAAACAGCCGAACACAGGTAAGGGTTTATTGTTTACTGGAACATAAAAGTTCACCCTGTCAACTGGTGGGATTACAGCTTTTGCGTTATATGGCGTTACAGTGGACAGATCTAATGGACAATAAAAAGATAGTTGGAAACAAGCTGCCTCCAATTATCCCCATTGTAATTTACCAGGGCGGACAGACATGGAAAGTATTTAACTCGTTTCATGATCTGGTTGAGTTTCCATCTGAAGAGTTCAATATTTTTTGACATTCCAGGGGTGGATAAAAACAGATTACAGAAAATACAGAATAGGGTTGTACTTCATTTTTATCTGGCACTGTTATAGACGTTACATTCGCCGGAGCTGAAGGAAATATTACCCGACCTGGTTGAAGGGCTTTGTAAGACTCTGAACAGCCGGACAGTAATGGATTATATCAGTATATTTTGCAGGTATATACTAAGAACCACAGACAGTGTAACGAGAGAAGATATGCAGCATGCATTAAACATATTACCTCAAGGAGGTGAATATACAATGAATACTTTAGCTGAGGAATGGCAAAAAGAAGGTGAGCAGAGAGGAATTATTATTGGCGAGCAGAGAGGCGAACAAAGAGCTGAACTGAAAACAGTGAGGCAATTATTATTAGTTACTTTGCAAGACAGGTTTGATCTCTTACCGCAATTTGTAATAAATGATATAAAGAGTATCGAATCCCCTGAAACCTTAAATGAATTATTCAGAAAAACCTTAAGGTGTGAATCCCTGGAACAATTCAAAGGATGGCTAAACAAGGTTCTGGGTCAGACAACGCATTGAACTGTCTGTCACGTCTGATTGATCTCATTATATTTTATATTCCAAGATCATCAAAAAGCTCTTGAGGCGTGGGAAAAGCCTTTCCCTTACCTTGTCTGGAATTCTCAATAGCTTTCATGGTTTTTTCTCTGCCCCCCTGTGCCTACCTGAATAGTTACAAATCCTGATCATCCTGTATATCCTGTCAAAAAAAGAAATTTCTTTGCTCTTCGATCTATGGTGATTTTCACAGCCAATCC
>JAFCZU010000549.1 GCA_019314185.1 Deltaproteobacteria bacterium
TTTTTTAATATAAATCAGATAGCTTCAATCATATCATGCGGTGCGGTTCTGGAAAACATGAGGATAGCGGCAAGCGCCTTTGATCTTAAGGCAAATATTATTTACCTGCCTTCAGGGGCAGAAGACAATCTAATGGCAACACTAAAACTTATTTATAATGGAACTCGCAGAAATCCTTTGTTTACTTCAATCTGGAAACGTAATACCAACCGCACTTTCTATGAAAAAAAGCCCCTGCCCTCTTTAGTGTTAAACGATCTTAAAAAATCCATATCTAACATACAAGGTGTTAAATTAGACTTTATTATTGAAAAAGATAAACTAAAAAAACTGGCGAAAATAATCTACAAGACAGATCGAATTCGAACAGAAAACAGATCACTCCATGAGTATCTTGGCAAAATGATACGATACAGTCATGAAGAAGCAATAGAAACACGCGATGGTCTGCCCATGAAAAATCTGGAAGCAGGAGTTGCAGGAGAAATTTTTCTTAAAGCAACCCGCCCATGGTTTATTATGAATCTTATGAACAAGTCAGGAATTGGAAGAATGGTTGCCTTACATTCTTTTCAGGGCATAATAAATTCCTCAGGAGCAGCGCTTCTTACTGTCGATGGTATAAATCCTGAGGATTTTTTAAAAGGAGGTCGGGCGCTGGAACGTATATGGCTTGCCATTACCCGGCAAGGCCTCGCAATGCAGCCCATGACAGCCATTACTCTGTTCTGGCAAAGGTGGCAAATTGAAGGAAAAGAAAGCTTTGCAAAAAAACACCGAAAGCTTTTGCAAGACGTTTGGGAAGAATACCAATCCCTATTTCAAGAAGTAAACTTTCACAAGGAAGGTCAGGTAATGTTATTTAGGTTCGGGGATGGAAAAGAAATGAAGTATGGAACATATAGAAAGGATGTGAACAGTTTTCTGAAATAAGTAAAAGTGTTAAGAATCTCTGACAAGACAAAAAAGAGCGGCTAAATTAAGGTTAGCCGCTCTTTCTGTTTTGAAGCTATTATTTTCTTTCTTTTTCTAATCCTTTTTGAAGAATTTTTTCTTCCTGCCGAAACCTGCAAGGCCTATTAGGCCGCTGCCGAGAAGCAGCATAGTCGCGGGTTCCGGGATAGGTTTTATGCCTGCTGGATCGTTGCTTACAAAATACCAAGCGGACCCATCTGCAATAATATCAGGAGTACCGTCATCATCAGAATCAAAATTATATATTTGACCGATATAAGATCTAAAATACATGTCAACATCAGTATCTATTTTATTTTCTAATGGGTCATTAATTGCTAATAATTGAGGTATCTTTGTAAAATCTTGAATGATAGAAAGTCCTCCATAACTTATACCGATATTATTACTAACGCCTGGTGGAGTAAGTGGTGCATCTGTATACCAGTAGTCAGTCGATAGAGTAGGGCCAAATGTTGCCCAGAGATTACCATCCGTAGCGTTTGCTATATCACCTACTACTCCTGTATTAGTAGTATAACCAGTTGCTCCAGAGCCATCGTCAACGTACAGAGCCATCATTTCATTACCCTGTAAGATATTAAGGGGATCTCCAGGACCAAGTGTAATTTCTGGAAAATTGTTTGTATCTAATCCCGTAGCTACAACTGTATTGGCAAAATATCCAGTAAAAGAATCTATTGTTCCAGAATTACTAGCAGACCAAATTTCGCTGTTTAAATTTTCTGTCCCATATACAATATTCTGAACACTTAATATGCCAACAAACTGGTCACCCTGAGATACCATATAATTACTATCGTTATCATACCAGGTCTCAACGTTTTGAAAATACATAACGTCATAATTGTCACCTGATGCATTCTGAAAAACTGGATAACCGAATGCAGTTGAGCCTGCAAACAAACAACACAATAAAATTGAAATTGATAAAAATAATTTTCTTTTCATTATTCCTCCCTTCACTTTTAGTCTGTTAAGGTATAATTTATTTATTATTACAAAATAACTTTCATAACTATTATTCTTTAATTATTCACCTCCTTCCATCCATATGCGAAAAAAGTTGCACAGTTACTTGTCACTCGTTGCTGGGTCGGAAAGTTGCTGTGCTTTCAGCTTTGAGCTTTGACCTTTCAGCTTTTGAGCTCTACTGATTACTTGTTGCTCGTTACTAATCTTCTACCTTCTCATCTTCTAATCTTCCCACCCTCTTACCTTCGTAATTTTTGTGGTCTGAATTTTTTTATTTGCTTTCTTAATTACATAGCAATAGCTGCACCAGATTTTAAAAAGGGTGTTATTTTATTGATAACCGAATAGAATTGCTGGAGATATTTTTTTGCCTTCGAGACAGGGGAAAGACTTGACGACAATATGTGCAATAGGTTTCGTTTTG
>JAFCZU010000550.1 GCA_019314185.1 Deltaproteobacteria bacterium
TTTGCTGGCAACAGTACTGATCGTCGTTCCTCGACTCTGTCCAGCACAAGAGGAGGTTTTGAAAGTGGGGGAGATACAGGTAACCGCTCCCAGAGAAAAAGAAAGTATCGTAGTCGCCCCTTCCACCACTACCATAAACGTGGAAGATTATAAGATGCCAGGCACTCCGCAAAATATAATAGATATTTTGAAGGATCGGGCAATCATTGATTTTCGTGGACAGAGCGATTTGGTGCCGGCTAATGATACAATCCAAATGAGAGGTTTTGGAGGCAAACGTTTCGTTACCGCCATAGACGGACTAATTATCGAAAAGTCAGGGTTTGGCTACAGTAATTATGCTGTGGACTATGCGCTTTTGTCTCTCGGGCATTTAGAAAAGATTGAGATAATGCCCGGTCCCCATTCTGCCCTTTATCCCGGGCAAAGTATTGGAGGAGTTATCAATTTGATCACAAGATCGCCGAAAAGAGCTGTGAGCTTAAAGCCAAATGTCAACGTAACAGCCGATTACAAATCTTATAACACCCAGAATTACAGTGCAGATGTGGATGGGGGGATTGATTCATTTTCATACGGTTTTGGCTTTCAAAACTATTACACCGACGGATACCTAAGGCACAATAAAACAGAGATAAATACTTTTTACGGGAGGATGGGCTGGATATTTCCTTCCGAAGGATACATCGATTTATCAGGATCATACACCGATCAAGACCGTGAAATGGCCGTAAATAATGATCTAAGCATAAATGATTATGATTCTGATTATCCGATAGTAACCGCGGCAAGCTATGACCCATGGCAAGTGCCCACCAGAGATAAAAAAGGTTATTCTTTCCGGTTAAAAGGCAAACAGCCTACGGTTATCGGTCTTTGGTCACTTGGAGCCTATTACAACAAAGAGAATCATGACCAATTCAATCTGGAATACATAGACAGGGATGATCACAGTGAAGGAGTGAGGCGTGGATTCCATGCCAGAGACGTGGTCTGGGATCAAGTGGGAGGAAAAATCCAGAACGAGATAAAGTTTTCTGAAGATCATACTTCCACGCTAGGTTTTGATATGGTTTTGGCGCATTCCGGAAGAGACGTTGTGAGCCGTCATAAGCGGCTTGATAAAAAGGCTGCATACCTTCAGCACGATTGGAAGATTACATCGAGCATCACGCTGACCGGGGGGTTGCGATACGAGGATGTTGCCACATGGATTCACAACCGGGCTACTGACCGAAGTACTGGAGAGTTACTTGGGTATTACAACAACGCAATACAGGAAGATTACATTGAAAGAAATTTCAATGAATTTGTGCCGAAATCTTTTCTTGCTTGGAGGCTCGACGATATCTCACCGGCACTAAGAGATACGTCCTTATCACTGGGAGTGAGTAAGATATGGCACGCTCCAACCAGTGGAATGGATATGCACGGAAACGGGCTTCCAGGTTTTCATGTAGAACCGGAACACGGCATTGGATACGATCTTATCTTCATGAGAAGGCTGTGGAGGAATATTGACTTGAAGGTAGATTTCGCTTTTTACGAAATCAAAGACTATATTGCATATAACAACAGGAAATATGCCGAGTATATTCCGGGCCCAACCAACACACAAGTGCCTCCTGGCCTTGAATACAAAGACGCAAGGATCAATCTCGATAAGGTTACCAGACATGGTGTAGAAGTGGAACTCGGGGGGCACATCCTAAACAATCTATCATTTTATATGACTTATGCCTACCAGGAATTTAAGAACAAGGGCTCCGAATTAGTAGCAAAGGAAGAACTTGATGACCGCGCAAAGCACCGGGTGAACGCTGGCCTGCGTTACAATCCTTTCGAGAATACCCTTCTGATGCTTGATTACAAATATCAGAGCAAGCAGGTTGCTTACAATTCCAAAGAGGTGGTCACGGATGAATGGGTGTTTTATTCTATTCCAATGGATGCCTACCATCTATTTGATTTCGGCGTAGAACAGATACTTTTTAAAAAATACGGTTTTATCAAAGATGGTACTCTGAAATTCTATGTAAACAACCTTTTTGATGAGAAATATGAGAATTCCCGCGGGTATCCGATGACTGACCGGACTTTTGGCGCAACCCTAAGTTTTGGATTCTGATTGATGCAAATATTTATGTATTGAAATTCCCTTTTTTTTGAAGGCGGAGTATTCTGCACGATTTAATGAGGATTATCAGGAAATGAAAGGAGTATGTTATCAATGAGAGGTATAAGGTTGATTCACTGTTTGACGATCATGGTTTCCCTTTTATGTTTTTCTCTGATTTACGCATGTTCAGGTCGAGCCCCCATTCATGGAAAAGCAATAGATAGAGAAAAAGCAAAATTTTATATTGTAGGAGTG
>JAFCZU010000551.1 GCA_019314185.1 Deltaproteobacteria bacterium
ATAACCCTAAGCGAAAGGATTCTTCTTTAAAGCGGTTACAAAAGGTTTGGGTAACAACAGCTTGTGTCATGGCTTTATTCTGATCGGAAATGAATTTGGAATTTTTTAATTTGCAGGCTTTGAGAAGTTCAAGTGTTATACAAGACCTTCGCTGTTTTTCAACGTCACTTTTTACCTGTTTTATCCAGACACGGGCTTCCAGTTCCCTTTTTTCATCTATTAACTTTTTCCGGGTTTCAGGATCATCAGCAGAGGCTTCTGTTTCTGCTCTGTTTTCCAGGGTCAGTATTAAAGCAAGTAAAATGGTTTGGGGAGATTCGGTTAGCTTTGGAATGTCGCTGTTCCATTTTAACGTATTGCAGACAACATGAACCGCATGCAATCGTTTTCCCGACGATTCGACAAAGGAATCTAAGATATCCTTTTGCTCCCGGGTTAGGCTTTGTAGATCTGCCCGAATAGTTTCAAGTTGTGTGTCCGGTTTTTCAAGTATTCTGAATTCATTTATTAAAAGATCTAAATTATCTTTCTCTGTTTTTGCTGTATCCTGGCTTTTGTCTTTAACAAACGCATCAAATTCCTTTAGCCGGATTTGTTCGGCCTTATTTAGGTCGTTCTGGCATAAAAGGCATTTTGCTAAATTAGTCACAGGAAATTTTTTTCGGGGATATGCTTTTGTTTGGGAAAATTGCTTTGCCGCTTCCCAAAGGTTTTTCCACTCTTTGCCGCCTGTTCCGTTTAAAAGATCGGTAAAAGACTTTTGTGAAAAGTCCTTTGCCTGGTTTGCAGCCAGATCAGATTTTTTAATCTGCTTTTTCAGGAATATCAGCTTATCCTCTTGGAGGGTATCGTAAATTTTCTTTAATGTTTGGACAAAAGATTGAATACGTTTTGCTGAGGCCTTTGTTTCAAGAGATTTTATTTTAGGACTAGCACTCAATGAGTCCTTCAACGTCTGAATTCTTTCCAAGTTGTGATCAGACAGGTCTGCCAACTGCTCAAGAGTTTCCAACCGGCTTTCATGATTTAAACTGTCCAGAAATGTTGCTACGTTTGTTTGTGGTTCGTAGATCCAGTTCTTTCTTGTTGCCGCTAATGTTGCTTCTATCGTTGTAATTTCGCCAATGATCTTTTTACCAACAGCATCATAAACGTTTATAAGGTTAGGTAGGATATCCAGTCCGGCTGGTGTAAAGCTTGTGGAATCATCTTGTCTTAGATAGTGATGGGCGGTATTGGCATCAAAAACAAAAATATTGGAAAGTGCAGGAAGGCTGTCTTTTCCATCCTCCCACAAAAATGTGGGCTGTATTGTGTTCCCTTCCCGGAAGTTAATATCCGCTTTTGCCATATCTAAGCAATTCAGATCAAAAGTATTGGATTTAATCACTGGTTCTGAACCACGGGTTCGGCAGGCTTTTTTAATTACGCGGGCATAACCTGATTTTCCTGAACCGTTTTCGCCATATATGACAGTCAATCCAGGGCTTTCACCAAAAGGAATTGTTTGATTGTTCAGTAATCGGTTAACATTGCTCAAATTACCGATTGAAATCAGAGTCACAGAATTATCTGCTGCGTTGATGGATGGCAGATGCCTGTTTTCCAATGGCAATGATTGTTGGGAAGGGTCGGATATACCAAGAGTTTCTTCTTTGCAAATAACAACCAGTTCATCAATATCCGATAATGTTATTTCACAGGTAACAACAACTCTTCGTAATCCATCCCTGAGCCATGATGGCTGGCTGGCTGACCATTGTAATATTTCCTGGAAAACTGTTTGTGAACTCATTCTGAATGATTTCCCAAAATAATATTTATAGATTCAATAAATTTCGAAATATAAGTTCCTTGAGCTATACGATAACAAGTTAAGGGTGTCAACAATTCACTGGATTTTAGAAGGGTATTTAGAGACTCACGAGAGCTGGGTTTCCCTGATTTTACAATTGGGGCGTGAGACAGTTTGGTCCCTATCTTTCGTGGGCCCTGATCATCACTGCGATGGTCAGGGCTTTTTTTGTTTTATCATAGTTCAGTCAAGTACCAGTCAAGTAAAAAATTGAAATAATTTAGTAGTTAACCTCATAATTACACACAGTTATCTTTTGGGTTGAAAAATATTCTCTCTTTCAGTCAAGTACCAGTCAAGTAGAAAAGTTATTCTTTATTTTGTGATACTGCCCAAAATGGTACGTATTTCATATGCTTTGGTGCAGCCGAGTTATCATATGGGAGGACGAAATTGGCTTCTACAGCGTCTCGGATCATACGGGATACCATTGCTCTGTTTTTATCTTCTATGCCAAATCTTTCACGTAGGCTAGAATTGGTCATAAAATCTCTTTGGACATATTTCAGGCAAGCACCGGAGCAGGAAGCTGGTAAAGTTCAGTTTGAAAAACGACTTTATCCACACCACTGCCCCTTTCTTCACAAATGTTTATCCGCCTCATGAAAGAGGCAATGGCCTCATTTCTTGATTTCGGCGGGCTGTCCAGAAAACGTTCAGTTTTTACCAATGGTAAGCCCGGATTGGTGATTTCCATGCGGCGTTCAAAAATTTCAATCATTGGAGCAGTGCCTGTTGCATGAAAATCCTGATGGATAATTGCATTGGCGACTAATTCCCGAATGGCAAGTTCCGGGAACATGGGAACTTCCCGCCGGAAAGCCTGTTCAATGATCTCATTACCGGGCAGAAGATTTGATACAAAATCGATAAGGCCCTCAAAACCAGATGCGTATCCTTTGGTTCCCTCTTGTTCCTTTAGGGTTTCAACCTTGCTTTCCCCTTTGTACAATATAATCCGGACAGCTTTTCTTTTCAGGTTTTTAAAATCAGACAATTTTTTGGCAAATAGGATGGCCCCCAAATTTGTGATATTCCATTTACCGGTATTTCCTTTCTGTATCATTTCATCAGATTCAAGGGCGGATAAAATACCGTCTCGAAATTCGGGCAGGGGCAATTTTAAGAGGTCAAAATAGGCTGGATAGTCCAGATACTGTAACACGTCTTCAGCACGGATATTATCT
>JAFCZU010000552.1 GCA_019314185.1 Deltaproteobacteria bacterium
GTCGTGCTGTGCCATACCGAGTTGTCACAGGGTGGTAAATCACAAGTAAGAATGGGTTTTCGGGATTTATTCCTCCTCCTACGCCCACATTATTAAAAATATCTAGTGGCACCACTGTATTAAGATTCTTAATGTAGTCGCCTGATGGACAGCCCACATTAAATACCGCGTCTGGGCGCTCCCCCATCCTCAGAATGTATTCAGATGAACGTTCTGTAGATGGAAAATGTAAATGGGCGAACTTTGTTATTGCGTGACGTGCACTTTCATCAATTGATCCAGAGACTTCTCCGCCTTGAATATGTGCAATGGATATATTCATGTAAGCGGCCGCAATTGTTGCAGCCAAGGCTTCATAACGATCACCAATTAACAATACGATATTAGGTTGCAGTCGATGAAACTCAGTGGTGAATTCGATTATTCCCAAACCAATACTTTTGGCCATTGTCGTTGGGACAGATCCTTCAACTTCCAGATACACCCGGCCATCAACCTGGAAGCCATCAGCCTCTACAATTTTTACAGCATGGCCAAATCGCTCCAAAAGCATGGTACCTGCACAGACAGTAATTAACTCCAGGTCTGGATCAGCCTCAATAGCACGCATAACGGGATGCATCCGACCGTAATTGGCACGATCGACCAATACAACACATATCTTTCGAGGTATTTTGTTATTCGACATCAATTTCCTTTATTATCTCATTTACAGTGTAATAACGTTTAAGAACCCGACCAACCATTTCATCAAAGCGCTTTGCTGGTATTCCTGTACCAGGTTTTTTAAGTGCAATATCTTCTGCCATCAGCTTGTGGCCAGCTGGAAGATCTCTAGCAGCCACCAAGCTCCTTCCAAAGAGCTCACGCAAGTCACTGCGAATTTCAGCCTCTTCATCCTTGCTGACTGGTGGCGACTTCATCGCTTGCTCAATAAATCGCACCCCCTCGACAAGTTGAGACAATTCTGTTGTTGTCACTGATGAACTTACATCAGGCCCAAAGCACTCTTTTGAAAAAACAGTATGGATCTCAATCAAATTAGCATCTAAAGTCACTGCAGCAAGGGAAGCAAAGATTGTTCCCGAATGGTCAGATAAGCCAACAGGACAACCATATCTCTGTCGCATCTCATTCAAAACATTCAAACCGAGCTGCTCTGGTGGGCAGGGATACGAAGTCGTACATTGAAAGAGTGCCAATGGTGCACCTGACGACCTGATACAGCCAACTGCTTCGTCAAGTTCTGACCAAGGCGACATCCCACTTGACAGCAGTACCGGTTTGCCAGTACGAGAAACACGCTTAAGCAAAGGAAGATTATTAATTTCTCCTGAACCAATTTTCCATGCTGGCACTTCGAGTTTCTCAAGAAGTTCAACTGCCTCGAGTGAAAATGGGGTTGATAAAAAAATTAGCCCCTTCTCTTTTGCATGTCTGGCTAAACCAGCCCACTGCTCAGGAGTGAATTCCATCCGCTTCCAGTAATCATAACGCGTCATGTCCTGAGGGAAAACACGGACGCGAAATTGCTCATGATGGGTTGATTCAGCATCAGCAATATGTGTTTGAAACTTAACTGCATTTGCTCCGACCTTCGCTACAGCATCGATATAAGCATGAGCTGTGCCCAAGCTACCATCATGCGCTTGAGCAATTTCAGCAATGATCAGAGCAGGATAACTTGGACCTATTTCGTGTCCAGAAATAACTAACTGATTTGTGGTATTAGCAATCATAGGTGGATTCCAAAAAATTCATCGCCAAGATCATTATAAATATTATCTACCTGATCTATGACTCTATAATATACAAAGGCGGAGGACGTTGTTACCTTCTGACTTTATTGCATTAGGTTATGGGGCGTTACAGTATTTCGTCACTAAATCCAAAAAAAGCGTTACACTATTTGCAACTTAACAATAGGGGGACACAGGGGATGTCACTGACTATCTGGAATGAAATCATCTTTTTCAATGACATATGCAATTCTATAATGCATTTTACCAACATTAAAAATGAATGCCAGTCAGAGGGCCTGTTAGTTCTTTTCCCGGTCAAAGTCTTTCTGATAAACAAAAGTTGGATTTGGGTTGTAAGCATTTTCAATAGTGCCAGTTAGATCCTGGCCTTTTAAGAATGTAGCGCCTGATATCACCGTCTGCCAAACAGCCGATCAGCCTTTGGCTATCATCTACTACCAAGAGAACCTTTTCGGCGGTTTTGTCCAGTGTGCAAAAGTGGGGGATGTCCATTGATTTATTCATTTTTCTCTTAGCAGAAATGAATAAAAGCGCGTAGGTTCAAGATACAAGCTGGAAGGTGCAAGGTGTTTTAAACATCTCGTGGACGTCCATTGGTAAATCAG
>JAFCZU010000553.1 GCA_019314185.1 Deltaproteobacteria bacterium
ATATTTATGACACAAATATCGGGCAAAGTCCAGACCCAGCCTGACGGAGGCGAAGACTATCCAAAGGCAAGGGTGTTTGCTATCAATGCGCGCCTGAAGGAAGCCGGAGGCAAAAGCGTGGGTCGACGTACAGGTATTCCCTGTATCCGAGAGGGTAGTCATACCAGTCAAAACCTTGAATAGTGAATAAAGAAAAAATTTAATTCACAATTCAAGCTTTGACACCATATACTTCCATATACTTTAATTCTATAATTCGAAAAATGTATCAGGAGCTTTCCATTCTATTCGCGTTTTACCCGAAAATGCAGATAGAAAAGTTGGTGCATTTTCCTTACAATATACAACATGACTGTAAGGTGGAATAACAAACGAAACAGAGCGCCAACCTTGAGCCATTATTTCATCAAATTTTGCCGGGTCAGAATTTATATCTAAAAACCTTTGCGGCAGCGAAACATAAACCAAAACATCTAAAGATGAGCATAAATTTTTGCCATATCTCTCTGCTTTTTCGTTTAAAGCCTGCTTTATGCCCGTGAATAACTTATCATAAGATATTGGAATCGGCCATTTTATGCGGATAAGGGCACCTTCCATTGACTTGGCTTTTTTGAGATCATCAAGTCTCTTTCTATATTCATCATGACGTCTTCTACCGTCCTCATACAACTCTATAATTTCAAATTTTGCAGATGCGAATATAACATCTGGCGGGTCAGGCTTCTGGGCAATTATACCATTCACAGAAAAATCAATACCCAAACATCTTAAAAAAGCTGCGCAGACACAGCGTTCTCGTTCGGGTTTCATACTATTTGAGAAAAACTTAATGGAATCCTTTGTATGACTAATCAACCCGTTGATATATTTTCTTTCTGATTCTTTCATGTCTATACTTATTCAGAAATATAACCGAAATCAGGCGCGGGCCTTAAACCTTGCCCGCGTCAGCGCCGCCGCGCCTATTCCCGTCGCCTGAATTGATTGGTTAACCATTTTTTATTATTTGCTCCATTTTAAGGCTTTTTCATATAATCCATATGCTTGAAGGAGCCACAAAGAATCTTTGCCATCAATTAAACAATATCGTCTAGCCCCATAAGGCTGAACAGCGAAGGCTCGTAAGGTTGAACGCACAGGTGGCATTATTTCATGGCAATGCTGGACAACAAGAACGTCTGCAGGTTCCTGTGCTAATCTGACAATTTGGTCATTATTTTTGCCAAGATGATTTAACCCCATTGGTGAGAACCTTGCTGGACCTTTTAACAAAAATGCTGCCGTCACCCTACGACCAGTCAGGTGAAGATGTGAGGTAAAATGATCTGAAGTTTCTCCTCCCCAGTCTTTTGAAATTTGATCTCCCAAAATTTTTCCTAATGCCTTTTTGAAAGCTTGCTCAGAGATTTGTTTCATTGGTTTGAAATCGTGAGGCTTTTCGTACTTTTTTACCTCAGAAAATTCGTTGAAATCTTCAATGAAATTTTCAAAAAAATTACGATTCCACCACATGATTTTATCTTCCCAAGCGGGATCGCTTGTCCGCAACCATGGGAAACCCATAATTAAGGGGTGAAATACAAGAACTTCCTCTGTTGCACTATAGAGTTCTGCAACAACTGAGACATCACCCCCTTGATATAACTCACTTTTCAAGGTGTCTGATGCAATGAGATCAGTGGAATAATGAAATTCAACTCGTCGTTTGCAATCATTACTTCTTGGCACCCATACACTCACGGCCCTTTGGCTGTCATATACATTTTTGCATGCTGCCAGAGTCACAGTTGAACATATCATACGACCTTTTTCTTCCGACAGAACTTCTTCAAGTGTTTTTATGCCATGAATTTTACAGAATTCGAGAAAAATGTTCTTGTAGATATGGTCGATACGTACTTCTCTTTGCCATTCAGATAGAGGAGGGATTCGTGAAATCATCTCATCCACGATTCGCATTCCTTCAGGACCGAGGATTGTTTGAAGTTTTCGTTTATGAACAAATCCTGGGTCTACGGTATGCTCAAGCGGTAATGAGCGTTCTTCAGAAGTAAGGTAATCTCGAATAGAAGTATTTGTCATTATCGGTGGTTAACGTATAGAGTTTTATCCATTGTCCCGCAGTACAAAAATGCAGGAAAGTCCGGTTTGGCGGAAACAGGTTGAAAAGCTCGGACGATACGTTTAATCAGCGGGATGATGGATAAAACTTTATTGGACTGTGCCGCTCCAATCAGCAGTTAATTATCTACCATTATCTATGGGGATTGTAAAGCTGTGATTCTGCATCAGGATATGTAAATTTTCGAAGTTTATAACTCTCATTGATCTGAAATTTAGCTCATATAAGCGAAAAAAAAATACCGCCAGGTTTGGGCACACCTCTCCTGTTGCTCTTCAAAAAGCTTTAAAAATGTAAAGGATGTAACCTGTTGTCGGTGACAAAAAGGCTGTCTGGGGGGCTTTCGGGACGGCTTTCGGGACGGGACGGGCTTTCGTTCATTAGTTTATAAGTTACTGGGGGGCTGAATAGCTTAATTCGAGCGTTGCGAGATGATTGATATACTTCAGCCTTTAGTCTATCAACCTGAGTATTCAAACCATTCTTTCAATTTCTTTTAACTTTTTATCAAGCTTTTTCAGAAACAGGAAAGGCAGTCTTTAGTTCCTGAGCAAAAACAGATACTTTGTATTCTTCGATCAGCCAGAAGTATTCTTCAATTGCCTTTTTCTTTTCTTCCGATACTGAGGAAGAAAGCTTTTTTAACATTTCATTAAGTCCGTCAACATAAATTTTAAGTTTTTTTGCTTTTAACTCATCCTTTTCAAAATTTACAGACGCTCTTTGTGCCCGAATACCAATTGCCTTGATA
>JAFCZU010000554.1 GCA_019314185.1 Deltaproteobacteria bacterium
CAACCGGAAGATTTTTATAGGAATTCTTCGACAGAAAAATCAGAGGAGTTTCAATTTTATTCAGAATTTTCAGGATATCTTCCATCAGTATTTCCTGTATAAATTACTGCGTATTTAACAAAAAAACAGCCGTCGGAATTGCCTTTGTGATATGCGAACTTTACGCTGCTTTTTGATCTGCTTTTTGTATCAGGGCTATGAATTGCTAACGTGCAGCACAACGTATTACCCTCTTTATTGCCCCCTTTTAAGGGTATTACCCTTTTTTTGCCAAACTGCCCCGGGGCACCGGCCCATGCATTCCACAAAACCGGACTTTTGTAGATTTCTCAGCACTTTTCGAACCATATCCCGGCTAACCCCCATGCACGCGCGTTCAAGTTCATAGAGGGTAAATGTTCCGGAAAATGCCTTAACCGTTGCCTCGACCTGTTCTGTTTTGGCTCCACGGGGACTTTTCAGTTGATCGACGCGATCTTCAAATTCACGATAAGCGTTTTTGAGAATGGAGAGAATATAATTGATATAAGGCCATGGGTCATGCCTACCTTCATGCCAGCCCTGCGAGCTTTGCTCAAGCGTTTCGTAATAACGTTCTTTGTTTTGTTCAATCAGCCGTTCCAGGCTTATATAGCGGCCGACTTCAAGTCCTGAGAGGTAACAGGTCAGCAGCAAAAGCAGCCGCGATACTCGGCCATTGCCATCGCGAAAGGGATGAATGCACAGAAAATCGAGATTCAAGGCGGCCAGAAGGACAAAAGGGTGGGCCCATCGTTCTTGAAGCCCACGAGACCAGAGTTCAATCATTTCGCTCATAGCTTGAGGCGTTTGATCCGCAGGAACAGTTTCAAAACGCACCCGCTGGCGGCCATCAGGGTATTTCTGGATGATATCAATGTCCTTTTCCTTATACTTGCCCGCATCCCATATTTGCCCGCGCGAAAGCTCGTGAAATTTCAGGATAGTTTCTTCTGAGACAGGGATTTTATCGGAATTTTCGTGGATGAGCCGCAAAGCATCACGATAGCCTCGAACCTCCTCTTCATCCCGGTCCTTCAAAAGCGGTTCTCCCAAAACAAGGGTATTGATCCGGGACTGGTCAACGTTTATGCCTTCAATGCGGTTCGAAGAAACAGCGCTTTCAATCAGGGCATGCTCGCGAAGAATCCTGAGTTTCTGAGACGATTGATGAGTGAATAATTCCTGCCTGCCCTGCGCTTTACTCAAATCGGCCATATACCAACTGGTAACGGTGGAAATTGTGGATGGCCCAGCAGAAAATTGTCGCAATGTCATCATAATGGTTTCTTTCCTTTACACCTTAACCTTTGACCGGGAGCGCACCCCCAAGCCCCGACCTGTGGGCGGGGAGATTCACTTTGCCGGTCAAGGAATCGTGCATGAGGCCTTTTTCGCATATCAACCAATCAACCCTGCTTCCTGGAAGCTGAAGTATCCCTTTTTTGTTACTATGATGTGGTCGAGGATTCGCAGGCCGAGGATTTTGCCTGCTTCTGTAAGCTGTCTGTGAGTTTTTGCGTCGGTTTCGCTCGGTTTTGGGTCACCTGATGGATGGTTATGGGCAAGGATAACAGCGGCGGCACGGTCCGCTATGACATCGGCAAAGACTTCACGCGGATGGATCTGGCTGCTGTTCACAAGGCCGATGGTGACGATACGCTTTTCAATGACCTCATTGGCTCCATTTAAGGATATGCACACAAAATATTCCTGCTGTTTATTGGCAATATCCGCAATTAGCGGCAAAATATCTTTTTCGCTTTTTATCTTTACTGTCTCTTTGAGCAGGTATCTTCTTGCCAGTTCAAAGGCCGAAAGGATTTGAGCGGCCTTGGCGAGCCCCATCCCCGGCACGGACGTAAGATGATCAACAGAAAGGTTTTCTTTATGTTTTCGTATCAGCCGTGCAACATTCCTGGACATGGTAACAATATCAACCCCTGCAATTCCGCGTCCAAGAATGGCGGCTACCAGCTCCTTGTCGGTCAGGGCAGATGCGCCTTTTTCACGCAGTTTCTCGCGGGGCCGGCTGTGTTCGGGCATGTCTTTAATGGTTTTCATGTCTCCCTCAAGAATTATTGCCGCAAAAATGCGCAAAAATCGCAAAAATATTTATATTTTGTCTTTTGTGCCTTTTCGCGGCTATTACTCCCCCCACACTTCACCGATTTTGTCCTTTATCTTTTTCTCAAAAATCTCGATCAGTTTCTTGTTCGCATCCACAAGCTTGCGCTCTGATTCAATTTCAGCGGCGATTTTCTCTTGGGTTTCAAGGGGTGGGATAGGTATACGAATTCTTTTTATGACATTAGCATTAAACTGCGGTTGGCCGCCCCCGC
>JAFCZU010000555.1 GCA_019314185.1 Deltaproteobacteria bacterium
CGTCTTACCGTTATAGTGCCATAGGTAAGGTTAACATCGGGTACGGTCTCGCCAGCAGTGACTGTTTGCAGATTTTCATTACTATAATGATACTGATAAACTGATGAGTGTAGAGAGGTATCTGAGTCTTCAGGATAATCGAAGTACATATATTGATAGTAGTCATACATCCAATCACCGGGTGAGCATACATACATGAACTGACCTGTTTCAGGATCAACCTGGCTATATGAATAGGCGCCACCGGAGTATTCATATGCTTGAACCTGAGCACTGCTGTAGTTTACGTTCGCTCCCCAGAGGTTCAATGTTCCTGGAATAAATCCTGGATTTATGATAAAATCGACACCAGTTCTATTTTCCCCATTAGTGATATCCGGTACTGTTGTATACGAACCATACAGGGAGCCTGTCAGGTCATTGAGATCGCCTGGCAAATAATAATAAAACCGAGGGCACAAATACCATGTACCAGCATCAACATCTAATGTATATGCACCTGTGTTTATATCATCTATATTAGTATTATTTGACCTGGAGGAAGAATCATATGCATATCCGTAAATATTTGCATTGTATACATCCATTCCCTGAAGGATCGCAGTGCCCGAGACCGTAGCGGCAGTGACATCGACGGTGAAATCTTTGTCCAGGGTTGCACCGGCTGCAGGTGCTGTAACGGCTTCTGAATTGCTATAATTTATACCATCGATACCTGTGTTAATAGACCAGTTGTAATTGAGTCCAGGAGCTACCAATAAAGTGTAATCTCTGCCCGGGATTCCAGGTTCAGATAAGCTGTACGCAGAGTTGTAGTTGTAGAAATTTATATTTAATTCCGGTATCCAGATATAGGCCCGTGCAGTATAGTTCTCTATCGTACTGTTGGTATCGGCTGAAGTTGATATTGTTCCCGATATAATTGCCGGCTCCATTGACATATCAAGTATCACCTCATCTCCAGAATTTTCATATATGGGAATATTTACAGGCCCGGCCAGCGGAAGTACCGTTTTGGTATAATCTTCGGCTACTACAGTTGCCTCGGCTACTACATAATAATCGCGGTCTCCCTCGACGACCAGCAGATAGTCGATATTATTGGCTCCGGCAGGGACATTTGCCGTAACAGTCGCAGAATACACCCTATCGGTATCTAAGGCTCTAACGGTTATCTGGGTAATTTGGTAGCCGGTAACAGATACCGACCCGACCAAATTTCCAGGGTTCAGAATGACATCCCCTTCTCCAGCAAACACCGGTACGGTCATCGTTAACATCACCGCCAGTATTACACTCCACCATAAAACTTTTAAATTTTTCATTTTCGCACTCCTTAAAATTTAGATAACCGTTAACAGTTGTTTTCCAGCATTAGGCAACACACCGAATACCCACCTCTTATATTTTTCAATTTAATGATGTATTCCATCCCAGAATTAACCGTTTACTGCCTTTGCCTCCATTAACACTGCATACCCAATGCCGCTACTGGCAGGTCTGGGGCGCTCAGTGCCGCTGGTTGTTGCACAAATGTGCCGATCAGGGAGCACTGTTACGCCTGCAAGTCTTGCCAAAAAAATCTCATGTTTTTACTCCTTTCCGCTGTTATACAATTTGCAGCTTATAATGAGCTTGTAAACTCAACCCCTGAGCGTTGTTAATTTGTCAAAAGATTTTTGAAAGTTTGACGGATTCGTATGACTTTGCCAATGCCGTCTGTGTGGTGCCAGCTTCCGCCCCCGCTTCTCGATGACTTTGGCTTTTCATGGAACTAAAAACAGAAAAAGCCTCCAAGGGATGGAACTAAAAACAGAAAAAGCCTCCAAGGGAATAGTGCCCCCTGGATTTTACCCGCTATCCCTTAAATCAGGGCTGACAGACATGACCTGTCAGCCCCTGGTTAAAAGGTAGTTTACTTATTGCCGCCACCTGGATTAAGGACTTGTACGCAATCCTCTCCGGTGATCGGAGTGCCGCCGTCTTCTTCTTTGAGATTGCCGGTTAATTTAAGTGGAATTGTTTCTCCTGCAACTTCTTCCAGTGCTAGACAGCTCACCAGTTCTTGAGTATCAAACTTCAGCGTCAGGTCCATGTAGCCATCCCCATTGAGGTCATGGCAATCACACAGTTCTTCTTCAAATGGTGTAGCTACATCTTCGCAGCTCCAGAGAATCGGCTGAACAAAGCAATCAACCGGTTCTCGAGTAAGCCTGATTGTGCCGGGATCAATAGTTGTCACATCAAAGTCCATGGTACCCAGAACAGCAACCGGCAAGACCCCCTTATCCTTTACATGATTGAGCGGATTCGGGCAGGAGCCCGGCTTGATGTCAACCGAAATGGAAATGGAGGGAACTAGGTAGAGACACTGTACGCCAGCGTGGTCGTGGTTATTGATGGCGTCGGCGTTAAAAATTTCAACGGGAGGCTCGACGCTGCCATCGTAAACGTACACGCGCGCGGTCCCGCTGCCTTCATTATGGTATCCTGCCTCACCGCCAGAGCCCAAGTAAAGCACGGAGTCCCCGTCGGCGACCATTGAGACGATGTCGTCCGGAGCGTTCCACACGTCGGTGGTAGTACCACTAGCGTCCCGTCGCCTAAGGTTACCGGAGTAGTTGCCCATATACAAGTAGCCTTGGAAGGGCTCAAGTTCCCAAATGTTGCTGCCAGTATAAGACTGAACATCCGCCCAGTTAATACCATTCGAGGAGCTGAGGAGTCGGCCCTCCCAAGCAGCAGCATAAAGCACGTCATTGAACTCGGCGAAGTCGTAGATGCAACTTCCGTATAGGTTAACATCATAATAAAAATCTGTGCCGTCGAATCGGCCGAATTTGTCGTGCCCAAGGTCACCAAGCTGCAGCCATGGGTAGATCCAAACATACATCGCTCTGATTCCGGACCATGATCCCTCGACAGGAGGGGCGCCGTCTACAGTACCAACATAGTCAAAACTCGTGGTGTCCGGGTTGTAGCGGTACAGCTTGCCGCCACTCCAGGCGGTGCCGGCATAGAGAACACCCTCCCATTCCACTAGGTCGCAAACCTGCTGATCCATCGTAGGTAAAAGGGGAGTCCAGTTCTCTCCACCATCATAACGATAGACTAGGCCGTCACCACCATAACGGGAGGACTTTGTGGCTGCGTAAAGATCGCCTTGGAACTCGATAAGGTCCAGAACGGCGAAGCCCAGCGAAGCTGAGATGGCAGTCCACGAAGTGCCGTCATAGGCGTACACAATGCCAGGGTTGCTTGTGCCAGAGTAAAGCTGTCCGGCTTGGGCAGCAGCGGGCCCAGATGAAAACACAATAAGCACAGCCGCGACTATGCTAAATATAGGGACATATTTTGCTATACTCTTCATTATACTCTTCATTATCATACCTCCAATACGAGTTGTAGAACTTGAGAAATATCATGTATATTTTATCTGTTAACATCCCCCTGATCTAAATGGTTAACCAAGGGTACCCCTTTCTTGCAATACTGTTTCACACCTCCTTTCTTCATTGATAATGTGCTGTGGCTTTACTTCCTCTTTCACCTCCTTTTTCATGTATTCTACTTACGTAAATATTCGGCTAACCCGTGTCTGAGTACTGTGTCAAATCTTGAAAGGTGCCGCTATTCAAGATTTGACCGTTCACTCAGTACACTGTTCCCCTTTTTCCACCCGCTTTCTTTTCCCTCGACAGTCATAAGTTTCTGTAACCTTCCGTTGACCTGCTGCCAAAAAAAAGGCACAAGCAGAACATCCCCGCCTATAACAGGAAGGTTGTCCACTTGTGCCTTTAACAATGAACTTGGGCTTGACTTGGTCGTAAAGTCGTAATATCTTGTATATGACCATTGGGACCGCTCCTCATGGTTGAGGACTGACGATTGCTGCCTGCCAAAGCTGAATCGTCAGCCTTTTCTTTCTGCCTTACTTATTCAATGATTGAATCCTTCGCAGTACCTCCTGATCATGTCGAAGTCGACAAGTGCTATAACTATCTGTATTAATATTAAACTTTTATGCTAAATTTATCCTTAGCCTTTGACTTATCCGATTTTTCCCTCCGCAGAGGAAAATGATTGGTCTCAACTTTTTCTCTGATAAGCAGGCTTCATTAGTCATGCTGCCGAGAAAACTGGATTAGACAGATAGTGGCCCCTTGATCGTTTTGTTGTTTATCTGAAGTTCTGTTCAAAGTGGAGAAGATGTCCAGATCAGTCAGGGGGCTCAAAAAAGTATCCGATCCGAAAAAATTTCTAAGTTACACAATACAAAACGCTTCTGGAATGTCAATACTGGAAGATTGGGGGTATAATATGGGGATAATCCCCCTATTATGTGATGGATAAGAGGTGGGTTCCGAGGTTTATTTTCTTGTTCTTTATGCCGAGCTTTTCCCTGATATTGCTCCTGTGAGGAGTGAACTTCAAATTTATTTTGGAAAATTTGCGCACCAACGGCGCAACAATTTCATTCAAATTTGATTCGATGATATTTACATAGGCCTTTTGTTTGCTATCCAATCCACTCTTGTTTAA
>JAFCZU010000130.1 GCA_019314185.1 Deltaproteobacteria bacterium
TGAAAGGAATGGATTGATTCAGCGTTTTGAGTTTACACTTGATCTTTCGTGGAAGGTAATGAAAGATTTTTTGGAAGAACAAGGATTTGCTTTTAAACCTTCACCCAAAGACACATTTCGGATGGCTCAACAGAGTAATTATATTACTTATGCGCAAGAGCTGATTGATGGGTTAGATATAAGAAATGAGCTTTCACATGATTATAGCGGTGAAAAATTTGAACGTTTGGAGCAGGAATTAAGGGAAGAAACCTTTGTTGCATTAGAAAAACTGCACCTCTTTTTTGTAAATGAAAAAACAAATGGTTAGGCCCGGTTATTCCATGAATGAAAAAGAAAAAAATGCTTTTGGACTTACCAACAGGGATATTAAAACATTACAGGATATTTTTAAAAAACATCCTGATGTGCAAAAAGTTTTTATATTTGGGAGTCGGGCTAAAGGAACTTACAAACCAGGCAGTGATGTTGACCTGGCAATAATGAACGAAGGTGTTAAAGATACGTTTCTCCGCGAAATGGAAAGCGATTTTGAAGACAGCAGCCTGCCCTATACCGTTGATTTGGTAAACTATCACACCATAAAACATCCCGAACTGAAAAATCATATTGACAGGGTCGGATTGCCTTTTTATGAAAAATTGGTAGGGGAGTAACAGATGCCTTAGAGTTCGGCGGCCTGAGGGTTCGGGGGTTCGGTGTTGCGTTTTGATTAGCGCTGGTGAAAAAGGTTTCCAGTACCTGCCGAGCGGCTTCCAGATGACCGGCCATACAGTAAAGAAGAGCCAAGGAAGAATCTTGAAAATATTATGTTTTGGGCAGATGGATTGTGAAGGCGCTTCCTTTGCCAGGCGCACTTTCAACTGATATCCTGCCGTCGTGAGTCTGAACAATATGTTTTGCGATGGCAAGCCCAAGTCCTGTGCCGCCTAATTCACGGCTTCTGGCCTTATCAACCCTGTAAAATCTTTCAAAAAGACGGGGAAGATGTTTTTTGGCGATTCCTTTGCCATGGTCTTTAATGTTGATTATTATCTCTTTTCCCATTGAAAAACACTCGATATATACAGCGCTTTCTTTTTCGCTGTATTTTATGGCATTATCAAGGATATTAACTATGGCCTGGTCAAGAAGTGCGGGATCGATTTTTGCGGTAATTTCTTTATCACAAATAGACTTGATATGAATATTTTTTTTATCTGCTTTTGCCTGACAAACCTGAATTGCCATCTCTAAAACATCTTTGATAGATCCTGTTTCAAACTTCATCTCTTTTTTATTAGCTTCTTGTTTTCCCGTATCTTTCTGTTCGATTCTTGACAGGGTCAGAAGATCGTCAACTATGGCATCAAGACGATTAATGTGCTTAATGATAATCCCGAAAAAGCGTTCAATATCTTCAGGCTTTTCAACTGTTCCGTCATGAAGGGTCTCTACAAAACCTTTGATGGCTGTTAAAGGTGTTTTAATTTCATGAGAAACATTGGCAACAAAATCACGCCGGACATTTTCAAGATGTCTGAGTTTTGTGACATCATTTATTACAACAAGTATGCCGATGCGTTTTTTTCCTGCATCTTGAAGCGGAGAGCTGTGTATATTCAGAATGTGTTCTTCATCGTGGCTTAAAACAATATCATCTTCAATCGATTCTGCACTCAAAAGCGCCTTTTTAATAAAACGCTGCAATTCTGAGACCCTTATCGCCTCTTGAATGCTTTGCCCCTGAAACTTTTCAGGCTTGTCATTAAATATTCTGGCTGCCACCTGATTTATGCTGATGATGCATTCATCCATATCCACGGCAATTACTCCTTCCAGCATGCTGGAAAGAACGGTTTCCAGTTCATTTTTCTGGCGTATGGCGGTTTTTATTCTGCTGTCAAGCTGGGCCGCCATCTGGTTCATTGCTTCACCAAGGGCTGTCATCTCTTTTGTATCAGGCGCCGGAATCCTGTGGGCCAGGTCGCCTTCGGCAAAAATATCTGCGCTCTTTTTCATCTCCCCCAGGGGCCTGCTGATACGCCGAGCGACAAACAGGCTGATTATTGCCGCAAGCAAAGCTATGAGCAATCCTCCCAACGCAAATTTTCTTTGTATGGACTTTAAAGCGTTATCTACAGAGGTTACAGGGATTGAGGTTCTTAAAACACCCAGTATTTTATTATCCTTTACCAGAGGCACTGCAACATACATCATTTTTTGCTGAAGTGTTCTGCTGAATCTTGTTGAATTGCCGGTATTTCCGCTGATCGCCGCTCTTACTTCTTTTCTGTCGGCATGGTTGTCCATGCTGCTGGGGTTTTCTTTTGAATCGCCGATTACTTTGCCGGAAGGAAGCACAACTGTTATACGAGTCTCTGAAACCCCGCCGATTTCTTTGCAGGCCAGGTCAACAGATTTTTCATTTAGATGTGAAAGGTGTTTGATGATCCGGCTTTCCAGCAATTTCGCCCTGGTTTCAAGAACGTCTGCCGTCTGCGCAAAGAAGAAACTTCGCATGGCATCAGAAGCATACCAGCTCACGGCAGTTAGAGAAATGAGAATAATCAGCAAATATGAAGGATATAATTGACTGATCAACCGTTTCTTTTTCTTCATTATGTCTCCCTGAATCTATATCCGACACCACGGACTGTTTCGATATATTTGCCGCAAGGCCCGAGTTTTTTCCGCAATCCGACAATCTGGACATCAACGCTGCGATCCGTAACAGGATAATCATCTCCCCTGATTGAATCAACGATTTTGAAACGTGTAAAAACCCAGCCAGGCCGTCTCGCAAGCAGATAAAGGATTTGAAACTCGGTAAATGTCAATTCAACATGCGATCCTCCGGCCAGTACTTTGCGCCGACCCGGATCGATTTCAAGTTCATATATCTGAATAATTAAAGAATCATCAACCTCTTCCCGCACCTTTCTTCGAATAACAGCCTTAACCCGTGCAAGCAGGATTCTAGGGCTGAACGGTTTGGTAACATAGTCATCAGCGCCAAGTTCCAGCCCGGTTACGATGTCTGCTTCTTCGCCTTTTGCAGATAACATAATGATGGGGACCTGTCGGGTTTCCGGTTTATTTTTCAGCCTTTTGGCTACCTCCAGACCATCAATGCCGGGCAGCATGAGATCGAGCAGAATCAAATCGAAGGTCTCGGATCCTGCTTTACTCAGTGCCTGTTCTCCGGTTGCTGCGCAAATAACCTTGTATCCTTCTCTAATTAGATTATATCTAACCAGTTCCAGAATATCCTCTTCATCATCTACAACAAGAATTTTATTGTCAGTCATAATATGTTTCTCTTGCAGAGAAATTATAATACTTAAGTTACGAAACGGTTAGTATATTATTAGATTTATGTTTAAAATACAAACTCAAGTTTTTATCTGATCCATCAAAACTTGACACATAAGCCCAATTTCCCTATACTTATGCTCCGAAAAAACAAATTTTGTAATATGGAATTAGTGGCATCCATTGTCGTGACAGAATGAACCAACCTTAACATATCAATTCAACATCATTTGGAGCAGATGTCTAAAGCCGTGGCGCTGAGATGCAATTGTGGACGAGATGTTAATGAGCAATGACATAATAAGCCGACAGGAGATATTTACGTTAAAGCAGTTTTACGATCTTATGGTTAAGACCAGAGACCTGCGCCTGCAGATTGTGGAAGATATCTTTAATAACAGACCTATAGTTCCTACCTGTATAGGTTCGCTGGCAAATGCACATGTCTCACTTTTAAATATTCCTCTTGAGCAGAAAAAAAGAATCCTTGTTACAGGCGGTTCCAAAAAGATAAAAGTTGATCTGACATACGAGATCACGGAACTTGAAAAAGATATTTTCTATCTTGAAAACGGCGAACAGGCATTTATTGAGTATCTGGGAAAGATACATTCTGATTTCCGAATGTATCTCGATATTGGTGTAATAAAATTAAAGGGCATGCAATTTAATTGCTTTATGACAGATCGCGACGGCACGATAAACAATTACTGCGGTAGATACCGTTCTTCTGTCCAGTCTGTTTATAATTCAGTTTTTATTACCCGTTTTGCGAAAAAAAGAACTGTTTGTCCAATAATTATAACCTCCGCTCCTCTTGAAAATTTTGGGATTGTTGATGTGAGTGTTAACCCAGGAAAAACTTTAATTTATGCTGCTTCAAAAGGCAGAGAATTTATCGATCTTACCGGGAAACGAAGATATTGCCATATAGACGGACAAAAGCAAATCCTTCTTGATAAGCTGAACCAGAGGCTTTCCGATCTGGTAAAAGATCCGTTCTTTGAGAAGTTTTCATTGATCGGCTCTGGATTACAGCTAAAATTCGGGCAAACTACAATAGCGCGCCAGAATATAACCAATTCCATATCTGAAGACGAATCAGATGCGTTCCTGAAGAAGATTAGGAAAATTGTTTTTGAACTCGATCCAAAAAGAAAAAATTTTGTAATTAAGGATACAGGTCTTGATATCGAAATAATTTTGACAATTGAAGATTGTCAATGCGGGTTCAAAGATTTTGACAAGGCAGATGCTGTAAAATATCTTAATTCGGAATTAAACTTTGATATGACAAAAGGACCCCATCTTGTATGCGGAGATACATTATCTGATATTCCGATGATAGAGGCGTTTTTAGATAGAACAAGTGATATGTGGTCGATTTTTGTGACAAAAGATAATGAGCTTGCTGGAAAGGTGAAATATATATGTCCGAATTCCGTTATTGTGCCTGAGCCGGATATGCTTGTAGCAATTCTGGGTTTTTTGTCTATATAGCGGAAATAGAAATTTACAAACACAAAAAAAGTGAGTTTTATAATTTAAATTACTCTGCGGATAGGTAATTAAATTTGAAAAAGTCTGAAACTTACGCAATAAGTGACCCTAAGAGAAAAAACAGCATACAAAAAATAACAAAACTGCTTTTGTTAATTGAAATTAATAAATCATACTAAAGATGTCTTATGATCGGCTGTTTTTTCTTAAGGCTCACTAATTCGTTCAAACAGTCAGCCCTTTTCAAATTTAATTACCTATCAGCTCCGTAGTAAAAATGAGTTTGTAACTTTTTGGAATGATGAAAAAAAAGGGTAATATATAATGGCTTTAACAAAAATGAAAGGTGTTATTTTTGATTTGGATGGTGTTATAACCGGTACGGCTCGTGTGCATGCGCTGGCCTGGGAAAGTATGTTCAACGACTTTCTTAAAAAAAATGCCAAGAAGGAAAATATACCTTTTGTGCCTTTTGACAGCGATTACGATTACCTTCAATACGTTGACGGCAAACCAAGACCCGAGGGAGTTAAAAGTTTTCTTGAATCAAGAGGAATTGAATTGTCCTTTGGAGAGCTTGACGATCCTCCCGACTCGGATACTATATGCGGCATGGGAAACAGGAAGAATCTGGATTTTCAGAAAATGCTGCGCCGGGAAGGGCCTGACGTGTTTGAGAGTTCGGTGAAATTTGTTAAATGTCTTAAGAAAAAGGGCATAAAAGTCGGTGTAGCTTCTTCCAGCCGGAACTGCCGGCTTATTTTGCAGCTTGCGGGAATCGAGGACTTGTTTGAAACAAGGGTGGATGGAGAAGTTTCATGCGAGCTGAATCTAAAGGGAAAGCCTGATCCTGATATTTTTGTAACAGCAGCTCGGAACCTTGGCCTCATGCCGGGCGAGTGTATGGTTGTTGAAGATGCCATCTCGGGTGTTAAGGCGGGCAGAAACGGTAATTTCGGTCTGACTCTTGGAATAGCGAGGAGCATTGACGGCGAAATACTATGTTGCAATGGCGCAGACATGGTTGTCCGTGATCTTGGAGAAATAAGCATCAAGGACATAGAAAACTGGTTTAAGTATGGGATTGATGAGCATGGCTGGAACTTGACCTATCACGATTTTTATCCGGAAAAGGAAAAGCTGAGAGAAACCTTATGCACGGTCGGGAACGGTTATCTCGGAATAAGAGGATGTTTTGAGGGAGAGAGCGCATCAGAAGTTCATTATCCTGGAACCTATATTGCCGGTGTATATAACAGGCTTGGCACAAAGATCCATAATAAAACAATTTACAACAACGATTTTGTAAATTGTCCTAATTTACTTTTAATTGAATTTAGAGTCGGAACCGGCGATTTTCTGAGCCCTCTCAAAATGGAACTTTTAAGTTATACGCAGACCTTAAGTTTGCGTGACGGGGTTTTGGAAAGATCGTTTATATTCAACGACGGGCTTGGCAGAATTACCAGTATTCGTAGCAAGCGGCTCGCAAGTATGGCCGACCCGCACATTTGTGCTGTTAAGTATGAAATTACACCTGTTAATTATTCGGAGATAATTACTCTGCGATCTTCTATTGATGGTAATGTAATAAATGACGGTGTTGAGCGTTATCGCCAGCTCAACTCAAAACACCTGTCTTTGGTAGCTCATGGAGAGTCGCGGGATGGGATATTTCTTCATGTTCAAACCAACCGCTCAAAATGCCAGATTTTTATGAACGCAAGGACAGTTATTTACCAAAACGGGAAAAAACTGAGAATAGCGAAGGGTCTTTCCAAAAAGAAAGCGAGGATATCTGAAGAAATAAAAATTGAGGTTCGGCCAAACACAACATATGCGGTGGAAAAATATGTCAGTGTTTACACGTCGCTGGACAGGGGTATCTCAAATCCCAAAAAGGCGGCACAAGATGCTGTTTCGCAGATTAAATCATTTAAAAAGATTTATCTTGTTCACGCCAAAACCTGGGAATCTCTCTGGGATAGAGCCGACATCAGGATCAGCGGTGACAGGTTTTTGCAAAAAACCACGCGTTTGCATATTTATCACCTGCTGGTTACGGCATCTCCTCACAACATAGTTATTGATGCGGGAATGCCTGCACGTGGGCTTCACGGCGAAGCATACAGGGGGCATATTTTCTGGGATGAACTTTATATACTGCCTTTTTATAATATACGTTTTCCGGAAATCACCAGGGCGCTTCTCATGTACAGGTATAACCGTCTAAATGATGCAAAAAGATATGCGGCTCAAAACAGTTACAAGGGAGCTATGTATCCGTGGCAGACTGCGGACAGCGGAGTCGAGGAAACTCAGGAGGTTCACTTTAATCCAAAAGATGGTTCCTGGGGGCCGGACTTAAGCCGTCTTCAAAGGCATGTATCAATCGCTGTTTTTCATAATGTATGGAAATATGTTTCCGACACAGGCGACAGAAAATTTCTTGAAGATTACGGTGCTGAAATCATGCTGGAAATTGCCCGTTTCTGGGCAAGTGTCGCTACGTATGATGCTGACACGGAGAAGTACCACATCAAAGGCGTTATGGGGCCTGACGAGTTCCATGAACAGCTTCCCGGCGCTGCTGAACACGGCCTTAAGGATAACGCATATACAAATGTAATGGTGGTATGGCTGCTTGAAAAGAGCCTTGAGCTTATTGAGAGTCTTCCAAAGAAAACCCTTGTGAGGTTGAAGGGAAAGGTTGGTTTTAGAGCTGGGGAAATCAAGAGATGGCAGGAAATCGCTGACAATATGAATATCGTTATGCTTGATGGAAAAATCATCAGTCAGTTTGACGGTTATAAGGTTCTTAAAGAGCTGGATTGGGATTATTATCGAAATAAATACGGCGATATACACCGCCTCGATCGTATTCTGAAAGCCGAAGGCAATTCCCCTGATTTATATAAGGTTACAAAGCAGGCAGACACCTTGATGATGTTTTATGTTCTTGCCCCCGGCGAGGTGCAGCGCATCCTGAAGCATTTGGGATATAAGGTTGATGATGCAATTCAATTGCTGAGGGATAATTATAGATATTACGAAAAAAGAACCAGTCATGGCTCGACCCTCATGAAAAGCGATATCTTTGATACCCAGGGAGGAACCACTATCGAAGGAATCCACAGCGGGGTCATGGCAGGCAGCCTTGATATTATTATGAGGTGTTTTGCAGGAATAAATCTTTCCGGCATCATGCCTGAACTAAATCCGCATATGCCGGGGCACTGGAATATGCTTGCTTTCAGAATATTACATAGAAACATCTGGTATGATCTTGAAATTATGCAGAAAAGTGTGAAAGTAAAAGTCAGTGGAAAAGTGAAGAAACCGGTTTTAATCAAAGTATATGGCAAGGGAATCAGGCTTACGCCCGGCAAGAAGAGAACAGTTAAGAAGTAGAGGGGAGGGATTGAGGGATTAAAGCATTAACAATTAATTATTAATTTAAGGAATTCAGGGATGCTGGGATTCTGAGAGACGGGGAGGCTGGTATGAAATAAAATAGGGGAAAGGCTGAAACATGCCTTTCCCCTGACTAAAAGTAGTTTATACTTTTTATTTTTTTGAACTGCAGAATATCGAACAAGGAATGTCGAATGTCGAAGTGTCTCATTCGAAATTCTTATACTCTTGCCGTCTTAATCGGCTTTAATGCCTAATTCTTTTTCCTTTTCAGCCACAGCAAGTCTTGTTTTTATAACGGTATCAGGGATTAAGCTTATGGAATCTATGCCGCATTCAACGAGGAACGTGGCAAATTCCGGAAAATCACTTGGAGCCTGGCCGCATATTCCGATTTTTTTGCCCCGGCGTTTGGCAACGTCAATTACCATGCGCACCATGGTTTTCACAGCCTCGTTCCGTTCGTCAAATATATGAGCAACAAGATCTGAATCACGGTCCAGCCCCAGGGTAAGCTGCGTAAGGTCGTTGGAGCCGATGGAGAATCCGTCGAAGACATCGCAGAAGGCATCGGCAGAGATTACGTTGCTTGGTATCTCGCACATCACATAGACTTCAAGATTATTTTCACCTTGAACAAGTCCGAATTCCTTCATAACTTCAATTACTTTGCGCCCCTCTTCAGGAGTTCTGCAGAACGGCACCATCAATTTGATGTTATTCAGGCCCATATCGTTGCGTGCCTTGAGTAAAGCCATGCATTCGAGTTCAAAGGCAGGTTTATATTTTTCGTCATAATAACGGGAAGCGCCTCGCCAGCCGATCATGGGGTTGCTTTCCACAGGTTCATAGAGTGTTCCGCCGATTAAATTTGCATATTCGTTGCTTTTAAAATCCGACAGCCGGACAATTACGTCCTTGGGGTAGAAGCCTGCGCCGATACGGCCTACGCCTTCGGCTAATTTATCAATAAAAAACTGCTTTTTGTTGTCCGGATAAGCTGTAGTTTGCGCTTCGATTTCTTTTACAATTGTAGTTAGTTCAGCGTCGCCGGCAACTGCTTTGGCTTTGAGATCATCAAAGTAATACAGGGCCAGCGGATGAATTCCGATATGTGAATTAATAATAAACTCTTCTCTCGCAAGTCCCACCCCTTCATTGGGAATTTGGCATTCGGTGAAAGCCTTTTCCGGTATGCCGACATTCATCATGATCATGGTCTTGGTTTTTGGCACTGTATCAAGGTCGAGTTTGTCTATTTCGAATTTTAAGAGTCCTTTATATATATTGGCTGTTTCACCTTCTGCGCAGGAAACGGTAATGTCTGTGCCGGTTTTAATAACTTCAGATCCATTCACAGTGCCTATTACGCACGGGATTCCCAGCTCACGGGAGATAATCGCCGCATGGCAGGTCCGCCCGCCCCGGTTGGTGACTATGGCGCCGGCAATCTTCATTATCGGCTCCCAGTCAGGATCTGTCATATCGGTAACCAGTATTTCTCCTTTCTTGAATTCATGGATTTGGGCTGTATCTTCAATAATATGGGCTTTGCCCTGGCCGATCTTGGTTCCCACAGACTGTCCGGTTACAATAACATTGCCGGTTTCCTTGAGTACATAGGTTTCCACGACTCTTTTTGTGTTTTGTGAATGAACGGTTTCGGGCCTGGCCTGGAGGATATAGAGTTTGCCTGAACCGACGTTGACACCATCGCCGTCTTTAGCCCATTCAATGTCCATGGCTTTTTCATAATGGTCTTCGATGATGCAGGCCCATTTGGCAAGCTGGATGATTTCATCATCATTTATTACATAACTTCCCCGTTCTTCTTGTGTGGTATCAATATTTCTGACCAGCTCCTCGGCATTACCGGATGTATTATAGATCATCTTGATTTCTTTACTTCCCACCCTTTTGCCGATTATAGGACATTTGGCATTATTTAAAGTGGGTTTAAAAACATAATATTCATCAGGATTAACAGCTCCCTGCACCACGTTTTCGCCAAGGCCCCAGGCAGCGGTAATAAAGACCGCATTCTTAAAGCCACTTTCAGTATCAATGGAGAATATTACTCCGGCAGATGCGGAATCGCTTCGGATCATTTTTTGGACTGCGATAGAAAGATATACGTCAAATTGTCCAAATCCCTTGTCGTGCCTGTATGAAATTGCACGGTTTGTAAACAGGCTTGCAAAACATTTTTTGCAGTTGTCAATCAGAGCGTCAGTGCCCTGGACATTCAGAAAGGTTTCTTGCTGGCCCGCAAAGGAGGCGTCAGGCAGATCCTCTGCAGTGGCGGAAGACCGGACAGCCACATCTACATTAGGGCCGTATTCATTCTCCATTTTTTTGTATGACTCAACAATAGCCTGCCGCAAATCGTCCGGAAACTCTGCGGTGCGAATGATATTCCTGACTTTTTTACCTCGCTCCTGAAGATTTTTCATGTCATGGGTGTCTAATCCGGCCAGCGCATCTTTTATAGCATCTTCTATTCCTGCTGATTTAAGAAGATACTGATATGCATACGCGGTGATTGCAAAGCCGTGCGGCACAGCTACACCTTTGGATGTAAGCTTTTGATACATTTCTCCAAGTGAAGCGTTTTTCCCGCCAACCATGGGAATGTCCCCGATAGAAATATCATCAAACCAGAGAATCAATGCCTTGTTATATTTTTCAACCATCTTTTATCTCCTTCCAGTCTTGTTTTGATAAGTTAAATCCGCAAAAAATAAAACATGAAGCTATTTGTAACAGTCAATGCCCAATTAATTTTTATATCTAATTTTAAACCAGAATGTCAACTCAAACAGCGCTTTGTTTTATAATTTACTTAAGGAGCCTGTTCGAAAATTATGTTTATAACGAAAAAGTGTGAAAACGAGACCAGATTTTGCGGAGATTTGGATCGCTTTTCACGCTTTTGCAGTAGGATCGGATTTTTCGGACAGGCTCTTTATGCTGATGGTTTGGTAAAAAAACAAATTCATCTCAGAGTGAAACCCAATAAATCATGTGGCAGGGATTTTCGTTCAGACACTAAATAGCAACAAGTTCATAATCGCGGTTTCCGAGTCCTGTTTTTTCAGCATATTCCAGCTGGATTTTCCAATCTATTTCAGGATAAATTCCCCTGAACTTGTCTTCACCGGATTTTATGTTTGTTTTAAGGCACGATCCCGGAAGGGCATGTTCTATGTTAACAAGATCAACAGAGGCCTGGTCAATGGCAACAGGGTCTTTCGAGGCAACTATTCCTATATCTCTGACTATTGGAGCATCATTGTGAGCTATGCAATCACAGGCAGGAGACACATCTATAATGAAATTCAAAAACAATGCCCTGTCTTTTTTGTTTTGTAAAACGCCCATTGTGTATTCGACCATATTCTCCATAAAAATAGGTATATCTTGATTCCACTGGATCTGTATTGCGCCGTTGGGACACATAATTATACATTCTCCGCACCCTATGCACTTTTTAGGGTCAATAACCGCTTTTTCTTTAATTAAAGAAATGGCTTGTTGCGGGCAGTGGGGTATGCAATCTCCACAACCTTTACATTTCTTTCTTTTTACTTTTGGCGCTACGGTTGAATGTTGGGCCAGCTTTCCCCTTCGTGAGGCACACCCCATGCCGAGATTTTTTATGGTTCCTCCAAAGCCGGAAAGTTCATGACCTTTGAAATGGGCTACTGATAATAATGAATCTGCATGAATAATCTCGGAACCGATGTAAACCTTTTTAAAATGTTTCTGGTTGATGGTAACAGCGATTTCACTTTGTCCTCTTAATCCATCTGCTATAATAACCGGAGCCTTCACCACAGAATAGGCAAAACCGTTAGAAATAGCTGTTTTATGATGATTAGGAGCATCGCTTCGTGTGCCGGCGTAAAGAGTGTTGCAATCGGTTAAAAACGGTATGCTGCCATGACTTTTAATGCTTTCTACGATCTTTTTAATAAATACAGGCCGTATAAAGGCTGTATTCCCCAGTTCCCCAAAATGGAGCTTAACAGCGACAAGATCTCTTTGTGTTATTACTTCGGAAAGTCCCGCGGTATCAAGAAGCCTTCCAATTTTTTCAGGCAGATTTTCCTTGTATGTAGTTCTTAGATCGCAAAAATAGACTTTGCTTTTCATAGTAGCTTTCCTCAAGGTTTCAAAAAACTGGTCTTGCTTGCACACTTTTTTGTTACGGATATAATCCGTGGACAACTTTTTTATAATTTCATAATTTATGTGTGATAACAAAAGAATTCTTGTTTTGGAGCAATTTTTACAAGCCGGTTGATTTTTTCTTTACATAAAATAAAAATTTTGTAATAATTATTTTTTTAGTTAAAGATGATTAACTATGATTAATTCTTAAAAAGTTGTCATTTCGGGGAAAATCGCGCCTGAAGTAGATAGGCCGGAGCTCAAATGATCTATAACTGCTTGAAAAGACTGGATAGTACTAATGTTTTGCTATGTGTCAGGTTTTCGGCTCAATGACAAAAAAAGTGATTTTTCGACTTTTTGCAACGTCATCAAAAACAACTATTTTAAAAAGGTTTGATCATGAAAAAGAAAGACATTCAATATTTCAAAAAACTTTTGACAAACCGGCTGGAAGAGCTGCTGGATCATGCAGGTAATACTGTTTCTGGAATGACTACCCCGAAAGAGAATTTTCCTGATCCAACGGATCGCGCTTCCCTTGAATCGGATCGTAATTTTATGCTTCGTATAAGGGACAGGGAAAACAAACTTATTAAAAAGATTAAAAAAGCGCTTGAACGCATTGATGACGGCACATTCGGTATTTGTGAAAAGTGTGGCGAAGATATAAGCATCAAACGGCTTAAAGCCAGACCTGTTACTACTCAGTGTATTGATTGTAAAACAAAAGAGGAGGTTGTAGAAAAAGCTCTTGGTTTATAACAAACATTTGAGAATTGATCTTCATATTCACTCGACCGCCTCTGATGGAACACTTTCTCCATCTGAAATTCTTAGCATGGCCTGCAATCTTAATCTCGCAGCCATAGCTATTACAGATCATGATACTATTGATGGATCAAAAGAGGCTATTGCCCAGGGAATACCGCCTTCCATTAAATTTTTAACCGGTGTTGAAATAAGCGCTGACCCACCTCCATCCTTTACCTGTTCAGGAAGTTTCCATATATTAGGATATTCGATAAGAATTGAAGATCCTGTCTTAAATCAGACACTTGCCCGGCTCCAGGCAGCGAGAAAAGGTCGTAATCCCAAGATTGTTGATAACCTTAATAAACTTGGGATGGATATTTCTTTTAACGATCTTATAAATGAATTTGGCGACAAACAGCTTGGAAGGCCTCATATTGCACAGATAATGGTAAAGAAAGGTTTTGTCGGCTCTATTAACGAAGCATTTGACAAATATCTTGGCAGAGGCAAGCCTGCCTATGTTGATAAATATCGTATTGATTGCAAGAGTGCGATTGAAATCATACTTGGAGCAGGAGGTATTCCTGTTTTGGCTCATCCGTTTTTTTTGGGATTGGGGAAAGACGTTTTATTAGAAGAATTGATTATTACTTTAAAGAAAATGGGCCTGATGGGTGTGGAGGTATATTACTCGGAGCATTCGCGAGAGCTTATCGCACATTATGCCGAGATTGCAAACAGACACGGGTTGTTGATAACCGGTGGAAGCGATTTCCATGGTTCGATAAAGCCGGATATTAATATGGGATCAGGCAAGGGAGACCTTTTTGTGTCCTATGAACTTTATGAGAGATTGATAAATAATGTCAGGCCTGAATCGATAAGTGTGGAGATGGCAAAGATAGATCTTTCTGAACTGGAACAAAAAATTCACTATAGATTTAATGATATCAATATTCTTGAAGAATCTCTTCGACACAGTTCATTTGTTAATGAACAAAATATTGAAGGCATGCGTGATAACGAGCGTTTTGAGTTTTTGGGAGATGCTGTATTAAACCTTGTTGTTGGAGATAGTCTTATGCGGCGTTATCCGGATTTAAAGGAGGGTAACCTGTCTAGAATGCGCGCTGGTCTTGTTAATGAAACTCAGCTTGCGGACATCGCTCTTGAGATAGATCTTGGTAGTTATATAAAGTTGGGCAAGGGAGAGACTCAGACAGCCGGCAGGGAAAAGAAATCTATTCTTGCGGATACATTTGAAGCGGTAATTGCTGCTGTCTTTTTAGATGGTGGTTTTGATGTTGCATATAAATTTATCAATACACATTTTTCAACGCTTTATCGATCTATTATTACTCCTGCAGCAGATCATGATTACAAAAGCCGGGTTCAAGAACTTGTTCAGGTGAATCAAAAGTCTGTGCCGGTTTATAGAGTACTGAGTGAAAGCGGTCCTGATCATGACAAGACTTTCAGGATACAACTGAAAGTAAATGGATTACGAGTGGAAGGGATCGGCAAGAGCAAGAAGATGGCAGAGCAGGATGCCGCAAAAAAAGCGTTAGAAATTATTGAAAAAGAGTAATATTCAGAGGTTCAAAGGTTGACAGGCTTATGATGCTTGCGTGATGAATGTCAATGACATAGGTAACTATTCAGCTACCAATCTACGCTGATTATCACTGATATTTTTTCTTTTATTATCATATACAAATTTTATACTATTCAGGCACAGAGGCGCATAGTTAGCTTGCCTAAAGTCATTGATTTTTGCCGGGCCCGCAAATTTCTATATGTTTTTATTTTTCTTTGTGCCACTGTGCCTTTGCCCCTCTGTGCCTGAGTGATTGCTGTATTTAAACTATCTGCATTCATCTATGTAAATCTGTAGCTGAATAATTACTGACATAGAACAAATCGTAAAACAATTAACCCTGAATCCTGAATCTTGTAAATAAAAGGCTTGGAGCCTATACAAAAATATATTTTAACGAGGTCTGAAAATGACTCTATCCGGCATTCAGCTTCCTGCCCGGAATTCCCGTCCGTTTATTATTCCTGTTTTTTTACCTAATATCGGATGCCATCATAAATGTGTTTTTTGTAACCAGACCGCCATAACCGGCGAAGAACGGAAAATTCCATCACCCGAAGAAATAAGTTTATTAATAAACAGGTTTTTAGATTATAAGGGAGAAAAAAGGAAGAGGGTTCAGATCGCATTCTATGGCGGTAATTTTTTAGGTTTAAAACAGGATTATATAAAGTCCCTGCTTCATGAGGCAGCAAAATTTGTATCAGAAGGCAGGGTTGAAAGCATCAGGTTTTCCACTAGACCTGATTCCATAGATGATGAGCGGCTTGATCTTTTGAAAGAATTTCCGGTTGCGACAATTGAACTTGGCGTTCAGTCCATGGATGACAATGTGCTTGCAATGTCAAGACGGGGCCACACATCTTTTGATACTGAAAAGGCAGTTCGTCTGTTAAAGAAAAAAGATTATGAGATTGGACTGCAAATGATGGTCGGCCTGCCTGGTGATGACGAGGCAGGAGCGCTTGAAACAGGACGCAGGATCGCAGAGATGGAGCCTGATTTTGTCAGGATTTATCCTGCTATTGTTTTAGAAAACAGCCTTCTTGGCGACTGGTATAAAAAAGGTAAATATATTCCGTTGCTTCT
>JAFCZU010000011.1 GCA_019314185.1 Deltaproteobacteria bacterium
CCACCTCTTGTCACAAGAAAACCTGTAAAGACTAAAGAGGAACTCGATCTCTTACTGGCAGACAAAGGGGTTCGGTATTACAAGGAAATGAAAACATTTCCTGTTGATAAAGAAGCTTTGAAAAAAAATCTGGATACTACCTGCAAATCCCGTATTCGCACCTGGCTTGAGATTTGCGCTCATTGCAGTTTATGCGCCGACACCTGTTTCTTTTATCTCGCGAATGACAATGATCCAAAGCAGATTCCCTCTTATAAAATACAATCCACACTTGGTGAATTAGTAAAGAGAAAAGGGGATGTGGATACTGATTTCATGATAAATTGCATGGATACGGCATGGGGAAAGTGCACCTGTTGCAATCGCTGCGGAATGTACTGCCCTCATGGCATTGATATGGGGGTCATGTTCAGCTACCTGAGAGGTCTATGTTTTTCTCAGGGTTTTGTGCCTCATGAAATGAAAATCGGATCAGGAATGCACTGGATATATAATGCCCAGATGGATGTTACTGTAACGGATTTTGTTGAGACCTGTGAGTGGATGGCAGAAGAAAATGAAGACTATTATCCTGGATTAACCATTCCTGTTGATAAACCTGATGCAGATATTATGTATACGATAAATGCGCGGGAAGTAAAACATTATCCACAGGATATTGCTGAAGCGGCAATTTTGTTTCACCTCGCCGGTGAGAACTGGACTGTTCCGAGCAAGGGTTGGGAAGAAACCAGTCTGTCAATGTTTGCCGGTGACTGGGCAGGCTGCAAGAATCAGGTGGAATGGGTCTATGAAGCAATGAACAGGTTGAAACCGAACAGAATGGTTGTTACTGAATGCGGCCACGCACACCGGGCAACAATTATAGAAGGACCTTACTGGGCAGGGATCAAGACCGGTCAAACACCGGTTCCTTCAATGCATTATGTTGAATGGGTCTTAGAAGCACTGGAAACAGGAAAACTTAAGCTGGATCCGGCCAAAAAAATTAAGGAGCCTGTCACGCTTCAGGATCCGTGTAATTATGTCAGAAATGGCGGTTTGTGTGATGTTACAAGAAAAATCATGCCATATATAGCAGAGGATTTTCGTGAAATGAGCCCAAACCGTGAACACAATTTTTGCTGCGGCGGCGGCGGCGGCATGAACGGCATTGGACGTTATAGGGAACAAAGAAATATAGGCCTGAAGGCCAAACGTGATCAGATTCTGGCTACAGGAGCAAAATTTGTTATTTCTCCATGCCATAATTGCTGGGATGCAATCAGGGACCTCGAAGAAGTTTACAAAATTGGAATCAAGTGGAGTTTTCTGAAACCCATTCTTCTCGATATGGTGATTGTGCCGGATCATTTAAAACCAAAAGAAGAAGAGTAACTATTATGTGTAATGAACTCGTAAAAAGTCGATTTCGTTCACTTCATGACCATTTTGGGCGCAATTAAGATGTTCATCTAAATCTAAAATGCAAGAGCAAGAACTCGGCCTGACGGCCTCAAACAGCTTGCATTTCTTGACGATAAACATCTCAATTGCTTTTTTCACAAAACACTCAAAGCCGTTTACAAAATTGACTTTTTACGAAACCATCAATGTGTGACAATAAAAAATTTGAGGCGGATTGGAATGAGAAAAAATAAGGTGGTATTATATATAACGACAGTTGGTTTGGCTGCTCTTTTTATTCTTGGTGTTGCATATGCTCAGGATGACGTCATAAGTCTCGAACATGATATTTTTTTAAAACGCAAGAGACCTGCTGCTGTTTTCCCGCATGCGCTTCATACCGATAAAGCAGAAATCGATTGTCTGGAATGTCATCATATATACAAAGATGGTGAAAATGTCTGGGATGAATATGAAGAAACAGGTTGCACCACATGCCACAACCTTGAGACACATGGCAAAAGACTGCCCGCAATGAAAGCATTTCACACTAATTGTAAGGGGTGTCATGCAAAAGAAGGCAAAGGCCCGCTTACATGCGGTGAGTGTCATCCCAAGAAAAAGTAACCTAAGCCCCTTAGGTTTAACCTTGACGAAAAGCCGCAAAGCTTGCTATTTTTAAATTTAGTAAGGATAGAAAAAAACCAGGGGGGTAAACCTAAATGAGGCTGTCAACTAAGGCGCGCTATGGCGCCAGAGCTATGCTGGACATAGCTATAAATTATGAAAAAGGGCCTGTTTCTTTGAAGGCTTTGGCTCAAAGACAACATGTTTCTGTTAAATACATGGAGCAACTAATCCCGCTATTGAAACTGGCGGGTCTCGTCAGAAGTGTTCGTGGAGCTGGTGGAGGATATACACTCAGTAAAGATGCTCACCTGATTAATCTGCGTGATATTATCGATGCTTTAGAAGGATCCATGTTTCCGGTAGATTGTCTTGATAATCCTGAAACATGTGATCGAACTGAAAAGTGTGTTACGCATGAGATATGGAAAGAAATACAAGATTCAATAAACAATAAGATGGAATCCTTAACTCTTGCCGATATGGTTGAACGTCAGCTTAAAATTAATCAATAATATCCGGTTACACTTACCCTGGAAAGGAGATAACTATGTTTAAGAATATCTTATTTGCGACAACTTCATCGGCTCTGTGTAATGATACCTCAGATGTAGCTTTTGAAATTGCAAGAAAACATAATTCAAATCTCTATATATTTTACGTCTTTGGGGTTCCAACACGAGCAGGCGTACCTCATACCGAAATTCTGAGATTTGCAAGAAAAAAAGATATAGATCTTATCATTATGGGACCACACACAAGAAATGAAAAAGAAGGCTTAAAATACAAAAGCACACTTGGGAGTACTATGCAGGATGTTGCTCAGAAAGCCCCCGAGCAGGTAGTGCAATCCGAAGTCAAAATGAAATAGAAAAAAGTCTCGGGGAAGTAAAAGAAAAAATAAACGATGCCTATGTAAGTAGAATGAAAGACTTCGACAACTACCAGATTGAAACAATAGAAGGCATTCCGTACATGGAGATTATAAAATTTGCCCGTGAAAAAGACGCCGATCTTATTATTATGGCACACCATTCGAAAGAAACAGATCAGGATAAAGCGCTTCTGGGAAGTACGCTGGAACAGGTTGTCATACGTTCAAGCTGCCCGGTTGTGAGCATAAATCGCCACAAAAAGGAATAGAGATAAGGGATGTGGATGAAAATATTCGCGCGCTAAGAGCTCTCTCAGTGAGAGCTTGTGAATGAAACATCGTCGCGATACAAGCAAGGAATAACAAACTCGTAAGTTCGGTTTTTATTATAGCTTTTTATGAATTCAACAAGAAACACGACGGATATGATTTTGCTATGATCCGTAATAGTTAATTAGAATCTGCTCAATTTTTTCTTCGAGCATTTCAAATGAAAGATAACGCCATCCTAACATGTAGTTTTTTTCTGCTATCTGAGCCATACGCTCAGGATTTTTCAAAAGATCGTTTGTTTTGTTTATAGTTTGTTGAGTTATATACTTGTCAAAAGAGATAACTTCAAAACCCTTGGGCTCAATGTCGGCTACAAAAATGGAATACCTGTTGATAACAATGGGTTTCCTGAAATAAATAGCTTCAACAAAAGCGTTGCCGTAACCTTCATATGCCGAAGGATAAGTCACAAGATCGGCATGTTGATAAACATCCCATAACGTGTATATTTTTCTGCCGTTTTCATCAAAGCCTCTTTCCAAACCGATTCTATCCGCAATTATCTTTAGATCAACACCGATTAATTTTACAAACTCTTCGATGCGCATTAAATAATCCTGACCTTCATCTCCGGCTTTGTGAGATATCACAAGTAAAGCCTTTGGATGATCAAGTCTTTTTACCAGTTCGGCAGCAGTTTCGATTCCCTTTCTTGAAATAACCCTTGTTGGTTGAAGCACGAGAAGCGAGTCTTCATCAATGCCGATCTCTTTTCTAAAGTCACGATTATAATCATCTATTTCAGGTGGAAGGACTTTAAAATCAACCACATTGGGTATTAACGTCCAGGGTGATCCTGTATAACTTCCAAACTTTTGCCCTGCTATGGAATTAATCACTACATGCTGGATTTTAGGATGAACCGGAGGAAATGCGGCCCTTAAGTAATCTGTTGCAAGAGGACTGTGAAATCTTTCCCGTTCCCAGAAAAAATCATGATGATGGGCAATGGTAGGTATTTCCGTCTCAATTATAAATTCGGTAATAGCAAGGCCAAGAGGAATATTTACAGGAATTGCCAGGGCATTTTGGACAACAAGAATTTCAAATCCAAATTTTTCATGAAATTTTTGAATTTCAGCTTTTAGCTCTTCCTTAAGCTCCTGAATTCTCCTGCTGACCTCAGAAGTGCGTTTTTTTTCAACGAAAATAGCGTTCTGAACTTCAACAATTTCTTCGTGTCCAAAAAATGCCTTGGGCGCGAGATAAGAGATTGCAGAATCTGTATCCAGCATTCCTGCCATAAAATATACAGAGCAGCCTTTGGATGTAAGCATATCTGCCCATTTACGCGTTTCAAGAGACACCCCGTCTAATCCGGCAAATCTTGTAGAAATAAAACCAAAGGAAGGTTTCTTACGATCCCAAACACTCATATGTATAATTCTTATCTATTAAGGCAATAATAATATTTTCTGGTGAAAAAGTGACCAACAGCATGAAAAGAAACTTTCTATAATGAAAGATCAAGATTTATCACCATGATCAAGCTTATCAGCCTCTTTAGACTCTTTATCATCTGAAGCCCCTTTGAAATTTCTTATTGCCTTACCCATACCCGCTCCTATTTCCGGAAGTTTACCAGCCCCAAAAATAATCAGAATAATAACAAGTATAATAATAAGTTCAGGCATTCCAATTCCAAACATATAATCCTCCTAATATCGTAATATAGTTAATTTTGACGATTTTTTACGAATTCATCAAATTCGATAAAATATAACACCTGATTGATTAAGTGTCAATGTTTTACAACTTGCTGACAAATTCATTGTTAATACTACCGATGACCTCGTAAAAAGTCCATTTTGTTCACTTCATGACCATTTTTGGCGCAATATCTTGTAATATTCTCTTACCCATGATATCAGGGGATTGGAGGTCGGAAGTCGGAAGTCGGAATAAGAATTTATGATTGCCGATTGAAAAGACAGAGCAAAACGATTCCAACAACCAACAATTATCAATTATCAAAGGAGCCTGTTTTATCATGGATAAATTTCAAGCTGATTGTTTGCCTGTTCTTATCGGAAGCCTTCCTATGAATAACCATGCGGAAGCCACAAAGCTTGTTTTTAGATATACTCCTGAAATCCCATTATGGGTTCAGCTACCGACATATAAAGAAGAAGGTATGCTTGCACAATTTCTGCCAGGCATGCCCGGTCTTACAATCGAAAAAGATAAGACATTTATAAACACTTCAAGTGAAAATTTTGATGATGATCTTCTAATGTTTTATGAAGATTACATTTCGGTAGTCGAACAAAAGAAAGATCTTTTATCTTCGAGATTTGCCATGACAAAAGATACGGCTACGGGTTTTTTTGAGTTTATGAATCAATTAGATGGCCTCTCAGATCTTCCCTGTGCGCTCAAGGGACAAATAACCGGTCCTGTTACCTTTGGAACCGGTGTTTGTGACCAGGATGGAAAAGCAATTTTTTATAATGAGCAATTAAGGGATGCAGCAGTAAAGCTTTTATCTCTGAAAGCCGCATGGCAGGCCAGACAACTTTTAAAATTCGGACGACCTGCCATGATTTTTTTTGATGAACCGGCGCTTGCCGGTTTTGGCTCATCCGCATTTATCAGCATATCACGCAATGATGTTTCAAACTGCTTTGAAGAAGTAATTGAAGCCGTACATTCCGAAGGCGGGCTTGCGGGAATACATGTATGCGCCAATGCCGACTGGTCTCTCGTTTTGCAATCTTCTGTAGATGTTGTCAGCTTTGATGCATATTCTTTTTTTGACAGAGTTATTCTTTATTCTGATCAAATCAGAGAATTTATCGATTCCGGCCGCATTCTTGCCTGGGGAATTGTGCCGACTTCAAGTACGTTAGCCATTGAAAAGGAAACAACAAATTCTCTGGTGGCAAATTGGCAGAATAAAGCCTGCGAACTCGAAAAACTCGGCATAGATAAGTCAAAAATTTTTACACAATCCTTAATAACCCCAAGTTGCGGTACAGGCTCATTAAGTTTTGATCATGCAAAACAGGTACTCAGATTAACGAGGGAAGTTTCAGATCGTTTGAGAAGTATAAATCTTTAACATAAAGTTGGAGGCAATCATGGGTAAAATTAGAATGGTTGGAGAAATCCAAACAGATTATGATTGTGAGGCCACAGGAATTCCGGCAGAACGATGGGGAGAAGCTTTATTTAAGATTGGAGACGAAGAGATTGTTCTGGAGGTTAGCGTAGAAAAAAATATAATAGTATCAATAATGGCAGGGAAAGATGCTGTATGGAAGGGCACTCTCGATGGTTTAAAGAAACTTCTGAAAGGTGAGATCAAGGGCAAATAACAGCTTCTCACATTCTTGCTCCTGTGGGCAGAAATAAAAAAGGGCATACCATTTAAGTTAATGGAATGCCCTGCTTTATTTTGGAAATAACGAGTTAAACAACAGTTACATTTACAGCAGAAGGGCCCTTTTCCCCTTGCTCTACGTCAAAAGTAACCCGGTCGCCTTCGTTCAGCGTCTTAAAACCGGTTGCATTAATTCCTGAATGATGAACAAATACATCTGTTCCATCTTCCTGGTGAATAAATCCGAAGCCCTTGCGATCATTAAACCATTTCACGGTTCCATCAGCCATAGTAACACCCTCCTTTTCAAAAATTTTCGTGGTTCCAAACTTCAAGCGCCATTTCTGACAAAATGGATTCTCACCTCAAAGTAAAACCAACCTTTAAAAATCACTAATTTTTTATAACCTATTTTAAAATTAAAAAGCAATGTAAGTTTGATGAGGAGTATTACCAGTTTGTTAAAATTGGAATGATATCCCACAGCATCATCATTTGTCGGGCGGGGTAAGCCAGCCCCTACGGGTCATGTGCATCAAATTTCGTAGGGGCGGGTTTATCCCGCCCGAATAGAAGTTCATGTTTTCGGCTTTAACAAATTGGTAATGCTCCCGTTTGATGGCGTCATTAAAAATCTCATTATACTATGTTACGGCATTTTTTCAAGCCGTAAGACGCAACCGTCAGCGCTATTTGAGCAAAAAGTGGCGTTTTGCAAAGGACTCCCTGAATCTGCACCCTTTTGCATTAAAAAAAGCGGTTAATCAGCATTTTGATTAACCGCTTATTTTATTTGTGGCGTCCCCAAGGGGATTCGAACCCCTGTTGCCGGCGTGAAAAGCCGGTGTCCTGGACCAGGCTAGACGATGGGGACGCATGGTGGGCCGTGCGCGACTCGAACGCGCGACTCTCTGCTTAAAAGGCAGATACTCTACCAACTGAGTTAACGGCCCATGCAAAAGAAACTTATATTAAAACATATATTTTTTTTCTGTCAACAAAAATATTCTATTATGTTCTCGAAAATTTGAAGATTTAAATTTTTCGGTGAGCAATGAGCATCAAGAACAAGGCGCGAAGACACGAAATAGCGAGCTATTTCAAGCCTGAGCAACGCAGCTATTAGGGTTTAGGGCCAGCAAAAATCGTAAGTTGTGGCCTTTCGAGGTATAACAATCTTCTGTTATTTTCGCCAGAATTCAGGCACAAAAAGAATTATTACCGTATAAATTTCAAGCCTTCCCAAAAGCATGCACCATATAAGAAGCCATTTCCCAAGACAAGGTATCTGCGCATAGTTTTCAGCCGGCCCTGCAAGTCCAAAACCAGGCCCTATGTTTCCGATTGCAGATGCAACAGCTCCAAAAGATGTTACAAAATCAACTCCCATGCCAGCGAGAAGAATAGCACAAAAAGAAAAAATGCTTATATAAAGCGCAAGAAACCCCAGGATGCTTCTCATAATATCATCGGATACGGATTTACCCCCAATTTTTATTTGTTTGACTGCATGAGGATGAATCAGGGCAAACAGCTCTTTGTAGCAAAATTTAAAACAAAGCAGGACACGAATGCATTTCATCCCGCCCCCTGTCGAACCTGCTGAAGCCCCAATAAACATACAAAACAAAAGGATAAGCTGGGACATGGCGGGCCATTTTTCATAGTCGGCAGTAGCAAAACCCGTAGTTGTTATAATTGATACTACCTGAAAAGCGCCAAATCGCAGCGCCTGGCCGATTTTATCATATATGGAACCATATACATTGAAAGAAACAACTATAACCAGCAGAAGAACAAAACCGAGAAAAAAACGGCACTCTGTATCACGCCAAAAGGCAAGCGGCTTTCCTCTGAGCATCTGGTAATGGAGAGAAAAATTTATGCCCGCAAGCAGCATGAAAACGATAATTACAATATCAAAATATACGCTGTTGAAATGAGCGATTGAAGCATTTTTTGTTGAAAATCCCCCTGTGGGCATTGTTGTTAAAGTGTGACACAGGGCTTCATAGAAATCCATCCCTCCTATCAATAGAAGAATTATCTCTGCCGCAGAAAAGAGCACATATACTTTCCATAACATCATTGCGGTATCTCTGATGCGCGGCTTGAGTTTGTCAGGAACAGGGCTGGGCACCTCTGCCTTGAAAAGCTGCATACCGCCAACGCCTAAAAACGGCAGAATTGCAATCGATAGAACTATGATACCCATCCCGCCAAGCCACTGTATAAAGCTTCGCCAGAAAAGAAGCCCTTTTGATATCGCTTCCACATTAGTTAAAATCGATGCCCCGGTTGTCGTAAACCCTGAGACTGACTCAAAAAAAGCATCCACAAAGACGCTGAATTCACCACCAAGATAAAAAGGTAACGCGCCGAACAGCCCTACAGCCGTCCAGCTGACAGCCACAATCACTATACCTTCCCGCTGGCTGATGAACTCCGCTTTCGCGTGCTTAAAATACAAGTGAAGCAATAACCCGAAAATTATTGTAATCCCCATTGACTTCAAAAGGGGAACTACGCTTTGATCATTATAATAAAAGCCGATTAATAGAGGAAATATCATGGTTAATCCTAAAAAAAGGATTAAAATACCAACGATATTCAGAATATAACGCCAGCGCATTAAAAATACTCCAGTTTCACCGTAAGGATTTTTTCAACATTAGGAATGGCCTGTCTTCTTGCAAATATTATGATTTTGTCCCCCGGCTTAATCACGCTGTCACCAGAAGGAATAATCATATTCTCATCTCTTATAATTCCGCTTACAATTGCTCCTTTTGGAAATGACACATCCTTTAGTGGCCTGCCCACGATATCCGAAGTTTCAAGAGCCTCAGCCTCCATAAATTCAGCCTGTTCTCCTTTGATCGATATTGATGAAAGTACCTTGCCACGACGAATATGCTGTAAAATCGTGTTTATAGCCGAAAGCCTCGGGCTGACAACCTGTTCAATACCAATCGTTGACATCAACGGGAAGTAATTGAATTTACTGATTTTTGTTATTGTTTTTTTTGCCCCCATTTGTTTTGCAAGAAGTGAAACTAAAATATTTATCTCCTCATCATCCGTAAGCGAAACAACAACATCAATATCCTGAATATTTTCCTCATTAAGAAGACTCTGGTCAGAACCATTGCCATGCAGAACAACTGCCTTATCCAGCAACCCTGCAAGTTCGGTGCATCTATCCTGATTTTTTTCAATTATCTTTGTATGGATAGATTTATCCGCAAGCAGTTTTGCCAGTCTTAATCCGATGCGGCCTCCTCCAATAATAAGAGCACGGCGTACAGGTTTTGAGTATTTATCAAAAACAGCGAGGGTATCTATCAGTTTTTCCTCTTCGCTGATAAAATATATAAGATCATCCGCCTTCAGCCTGTCAGCTCCCCCTGGAATAATCAGTTTTTCATCACGAATGACAGCAACAATAAGCGGCCTTTCCGTTTCTGAAATCCTGGAAAGATCAGAAAGACAGATGCCGACAAGCCGTGCTTTTTCGTCTAAACGCACCCCTACAAATTTGATGTTACCATCCGTAAACTTTCCTATATCTACCACACCAGGGGTAACCATAAGTCTGTAAATTGTTTTTACAACTTCGATTTCAGGATTGATTAATGTATCGATATTTGGCGCATAATTATGAAAATTATCATGATATTGATCGAAATCAGCATCACGTAGTCGTATAATCTTCTTTGTTGATGGAGAAATAATGTTTGCGACAAGACATGCAACCAGATTTATTTCATCGCTGTTTGTCACTGCAAGAAGTATCTCAGCCTCTTTGATACCGGCTTCTTCTAATGATACAGGACTGCTTCCAGACCCATATACTACCTGGACATCCAAATTTTCAGACACGCGACGGATAGCTTCAAGATTATTGTCAATTATAACCACGTCTTTATTTTCAAGCGCCAGACGACTCGCAATATTAAAACCAACTTCACCTGAACCAACTATTACAACTCTCAATTAGTATGCTCCTTTTTGGATTGATGGTTTATGATTGTTGATTGATGGAATCACTTCGCTCTATCTTTCCAATCGACAATCATCAATCCTTAGTACAGAGATTTAAACATGTCAATTGCTGACAGCAAGATGCACAAGCAGAAAACTAAAAAAAGAACTATCCAGTCGTTCCTGTTCGCATAAAGTTTTGTATTTCCACGTTTTTCCGTATAGCATCTTGCTTCCATAGCAACAGCAAGTTTATCAGCGCTTTCAAAGGTTCGACGGACAAGAGGAACCGCCAGCTTCATTAATCGATAAGCCGGGTTTTTCCTGTTTTCCACTCCCCTAGCCCGCTGCGCGTCGGAAGTCTCTTTTGCCTGCTTGAAAATAACAGGAATAAATCGAACAACCAAACTCATCATGGTTGCAACCCTTTTCCCCGGAATAAACGGAAAAGGCTTTAAAAACCACTCAACTGCGGCTCTAATCTCTGACGATCTTGTAGTTGAAACAAGTAACAATCCAACCAATACAACCACCAGCATACGCCAGCAAACAAGTGTCCCGGCATATACGCCCTGCCTGGTAATATCTATCCCCATAAATTCAATTAACAATGTTCCAGAAGTGCATAATGCCCTGGCGGCAAACACAAAAATAAGAAAAATAAAAAAATAACGAAGCTCTTTAAAAATTAATTTTAAAGAAAGATGAATAATTAATATAGCTGAAAAAAGCGCAAAGGATAACACAGAAAGGGACATAAAACATGCTTTCATGCTTGCAATGCTGATAACAACAATAAATACAAGCTTAAATCGAACATCCAGCAAATGGAGAACAGAAGCTCCTGGACGATAACTAAATGGTGTCAGCTCAGCCATGAGTCAATCTTCATCCCAAGACGTGAAGCACACGGCTCTCTTACGCCAAAAGCCTCGACGTTCATAATAATATCTTCAGGCAACCCGTCCATCACAACTCTTCCGTCTTCCATTATAATCAGACGATCGGCAATCGCTATAACCTTTTCCAGATCATGTGTTGTAACAAGTATTGTATGTCCTGATTTATGCAGGCTGACAATCTGATTTAAAACTTGTTTCGTCCCTGGATAATCAAGACTTGAAAAAGGTTCGTCAAAAACCACAACCCTGGGCTTCATGGCAAGAATACCTGCTACCGCAAGCCTCCTCTTCTCTCCACCGGAAAGCAAATAAGGCCTTTGATCGGCCAAATCTTCCAAACCCACCGATTTTAATGCTTCAGATACACGTTTTTTTACCTCGGATTTGTTTAGACAAAGGTTTTCCGGACCGAATGCCACATCATCATACACTGTTTCACCAACTATCTGGCTATCAGAGTCCTGAAATACCATACCCACAATCTGCCTCGCCCTTACGATATCATCTGACACCGAAACGCCTGCAATCCTGACCACTCCTGTATCAGGTAAAAGAAGCCCGTTTAAATGCCGCAAAAAGGTTGTCTTGCCTGAACCGTTCGAGCCCGCAATTACAACAAACTCACCTTCCCGAATCGTAAGATTGATACAGCCTATACCGAGAGTGCCGTCTGAAAAACGATGGCTGATATTTTCAATTTCAAGAATATTCATTTCCCCTTACAAAAAAAATAAACCACGAAGAACCACGAAGAAACACGAAAATTAGAAATAATGCTTTTACCTAAAACGAGCTTTTAGCCATTAGTTTTTAGCTTTTAGTCAAACTATATCAAGATGTTATTAAACAATAACATTTCATCCGTTAAGTGATTAATAAATAATCATACAAATGCATTTCATAAGAGCCAACGGCTAATCGCTTAACGTAACTAAAAATCAACTTCACTCAATGGGTGAAAATCGAATCGCTGGTAACCACCCGAAACAATAAGAGCTAACCCCGCGGATTCGCTGGGCTAAGAACTAATTGCTAAACTTAGGTTTTATAATTTCTTCGTGGTGAAAGAATGACTTTTTTCCTAATTATTGGCCGCAGGGTCTTTGCAATCGGAACAGCCGCGGCAATCTTCAGCGCATCACCCGGAATAAAAGGAAACATTCCCACGACCAGCGTATTGGACCAAGTCATACCTGTTAATAGCTTAAGCCAGGAAACACCAAATACATATATAATTATTGAACCGCAACACATTGCAATCACGTCAAAAACAGCTTTCTGTTCGGTTTTTTCCGATATAGCTCCGATAATATATACAGCCGGCAAATACCCTGCAAGATATCCTCCGGTAGGCCCAACAATACGACCAAGGCCTCCTGTGCCACCGGAAAATACAGGAAAGCCACAGGCTCCGGCCAGAAGATATACCGCGACACTTGCAAAGCCCCATCTGCTACCCAATAAAAGACCTGTCAGAAGTATGAAAAAATTCTGTAGAACAATAGGAACCGGGCCTATGGGTATTGATAAATATGCGCCCGCTGCGGTTAAAGCTGCAAGAAGCGAGGCATATGCGGTCATACGAATTTGTGTTGATGAATTCATTTTTTACCTTACAAATGGAAACAATCACCATATAGTACTTTTTTCATTGATCCATTACTAAGTTCCAATATCAAGGCACCATTTTCATCCAAATCAACGGCAATACCTTCTAATACCTCATGGTGGGTTACAATTTTAACATATCGGTTAAGGGTTACAGTATATTTTTTCCATTCCTGAATTATATTATCCAGCGCTTTGCTGTTAATACAGTTTTCAAAATTATTTAGAAAATCTGAAAGCAGCCTTTTCCTTGATACCCCGCTGCCTGATAACTGCTTTAACGAAACCGCCTTTGGTTCGCTATCTGTGGGATCATTATTAACATTTATCCCAATGCCCACGTTAATAAAGGAAACAATATCCGCCTCTGCCTCTATTTCCGAAAGTATTCCTGATATTTTCATGCCATCAATCAGAATATCGTTTGGCCATTTGACCCTGGCATTAATATCAAACATATTATTCAGAGTTTGCGCAAGAATAAGGGAAGCCGCAAAATTCACCCTTAAACTTAAGACAGGAGATATTTGCGGCCTGAGTATAGTAGTAAAGTATAGCCCTCCTTGTGAAGAAAGCCATGTCCTTTTTAAACGCCCCCTGCCCCTGTTCTGGCACCCTGCAATCACTACAGTAAAATGAGGGTAACCCTTCCTTGCAAAATCTCTCGCAATATCCATTGTTGAAGTAATTTCAGGGAAAAAATGAATTTTTTTCTCTCTGTCAGGGAATTCCCAGGGAAAAAGAGCATCAGGAGAGCTTATAAGCCGATACCCCATAGGTGATGCATCAATATTATAACCAAATTCCTGAAGCTTCTGCAGATGCTTCCAGACAGAAACTCTTGAAATTCCCAGCTCAGCGCTAATCGCTTCACCTGAAATAACTCCCTGCTCTGCTTTTAATATTTTAAGTATTTTACCTTTCATTTATTTTCCGGTATCGACTCGATCAATAAATTGTTTTCGTTAGCCTGGTGTATATTTAAGGCTAACGACCTAAATATTATTTGTCAATCCTGTTTATACTAAATTGAGCGATTAGCCATTAGCTTTTAGCTATTAGTCAAACTATATCAATCGCTGGTAACCACTCGAAATAATAAGAGCTAATCGCTTATCTTAGTTTATAACAATGAAACCTCATAATTGATGCTTTGACATCTTGTAACCGTTACGAAATCTTTTTTGCTTGACAGAACACCTTGCATAATTAAATGTTAAGAACAAAGGCAAAAGGTTTAACATTTTGATATTATGCCGTATAATGCCACAAAACATTTTTGACTGTTATAAAAAATTAGTAATCATTCAGCCACAAAGTCACAAAGGCACAAAAGGACTTTAATTTTAAAGGGTTATCAAAAAGAGAAAAAAGTTATAAATACGGCGTATACAGTATATAAGATATTAAAATTATATTATATATCTTCGTGTCTTTGTGGCGGAATAGTTACAAAAATTATTTAAATCTAATTTGAGCGATTTTTTGCGAAAACCACCCCAAAGGAAAATACATGAATGAATTGTCTGTAAGAACCTGCGTATCAACTTCCGGTGAATTTGTTTACGGCATTCACAAGCCCAATTACACAGTTATCAATCTCAGAGAAAAAGATCACATAACAACGCTTGGACATATTAACGGCAAAGCTGTTGTTGAAAACAAAATTAACTTTCCCGCAAATGATATAACAATTGATAACGCGAACTGGGTATTTGAGATCTGCAACCCGTTTCCTTTTATGGGCGCAACTTTTATATTGAAGTCAAGCGCCGACAAAAGAATAGAAAATGCGAATCCTTTCAAAATTATTAACAAACACAAATCTTCGAAATTAAAAACCGGTATAGAAGAAATCAAAGATAATGATGCGCTTTTTATATCATTGGGCCGAATGTCTACAGACGCAGATTTGCTTATCAAGTTAGCCAAAAAGTCGTGCCTGTTTGAGTTTGATCCACACACAGGAAAGCCTGCCGGTATTCAATATGAAAAAACAAAAAATGGGGAAATTCGACGGGCAATTAAAAACCACCATTTGTTTGAAATCGTATCCAACAATCCTTTTTTGCCTGATACTTACAAACAGGCAATGGTACTTATCCCCGGCATCCAAGGCCCTAATAAAATTGTGGGAGAGTATAAAAAATCTACGAGCACTCATATCTGGGAATATCTGAGAGAAAACAGCTATATTCCATGGGGACATTATGCGGCAAACATGGCACATGATTCCATAAGGTATAAAATTAAAGAGCTCAAAAAAGAGGATTTAATCGGTCTCAGGCATTTATACTACCAGAGGGTTTATGCACAGCTCGCCCAGAGTCTAAACATTTCCATTCCAACAAAAAAACGTACTCTCACAGAAGAAAAGTTGGAATCTTTGCGAATACATCTTTTTAAAACCATAAAACATCATAAAGAAGATAAAAACTATTTGCCCTTTAACACGTCAATGTGGGGATGGAATTTCGGATTTGATCTATCTCCTTCAGGATATCGTCTCAATGCGTCTCACCAGCAAATACATCAGCAATTTGCCCTAATGCCCAAACATACTCCGGGTTTTATCAATGGGGAAAATGATAAAAGCCAGGCTTTATTTCCAACCTATACTCAAGGAGATGAAGTAGCTCGCTTCTGCCACCAATTCAAAAATAGTACCGGCGAGAACTTCTTTAAAACATACATTAATGCCATAAAAAACAACAGGAGAATGGATGGCAGAAAAGACAAGGCAAAAAGCCTTATTTTCTATGAGGACGAAAACATCATGGCTTTTGTACCTAAAGCCCAGCGCTGTCAAGGAGAAGTACAGATTATGACAACAGCAAAGTGCGGCAATATTCTTGAGGCGAATTCTACAATAAGGAGGTCTCTCGACATGGCTATTTTGACAACCGTAAGGATGCTGGAGAAATTGGGCGTGGAAATGATGATTTGTTACGAAACATCCAAGAGGTTTGATAATCAGGACAATGACCAGCGGCTTACATACACTTTTATTCCCCGTCATCCTAAATCGCCGGGAACTTACAGTCAGTGGCTATCCCGATGGATTATCGGGCATTATCCCGAAGACTTTGCCCATGCCTGCAGTAGAGTCATTAACAAGCCCTGACTTTATTTTTTGCAATAAAAATCAGTGCTGCAGATCATCTTTCACGTAAAATATTCGGAATATGGATTAACATCAACTCAATAACCTCTTTAACGGAAAGATCGGTAGAATCAACAATTACCGCATCCTTAGCCGGTTTTAAAGGAGCCAGCACCCTGGTGCTGTCATTTTTATCCCGATCTTTTATATCTCTTTCGATCTCCTCAAGTGTTACTGAGTTTTTGGACGACAATTCTTTGTAGCGTCTCATGGCCCTTGTTTTACAGGAAGCATCCAGATAAAACTTAACGTCAGCATCCGGAAATACGACAGTTCCCATATCACGCCCCTCGAATACAACCCCCTTTTCTTTCCCAATCTCCTTTTGCAAATCAAGAAGACACTTTCTTACAACAGACCGGGCGGAAACTGCCGAAGCAAGCATTGTGATTTCAGGAGTTCTGATCTGATCGGTGATATCCAAATCGTTTACAATAAGACGCGTCCCGTCTTTACCTGATACAAATTTTATATCAAGGATGCTGCATAAATACTCAAGGCCTTTATCGTCATCATGACGTATTCCGTGAGATTTTGCTTGAAACGCAACACCCCTGTAAAGAGCGCCTGTATCAATGTATCTGTAGCCAAGACTTTGCGCCAGGCCACGGCTTACCGTGGTTTTGCCCGCGCCGGCAGGACCGTCTATTGTGATAAGAAGATATTTCATAAAATTAATTATTAGCCACAGACACACACGGACAAACACAGACTTTCATTATCTTGCCTGTACCTGTCTGTTTGGGTCTGTGGCTGAATATAGATAAATGGAAATTCCTATACTATCAAGTTAAAAGGCTATGAACATCGAACATCGAACGTCCAACGTCGAATTTTGAATAAGGAATTCTGCCAATTTACAAACTGGCGGAGCGACCCGCCCGCCTCGCCTGAGCAAAACAACAAAAGGACGAAGATCATTGAGTACGGCTTGCGATGGCGGGCAGGAGCGATTTCATCATTCGATGTTCAACGTTGGACATTCATCTTTTAATATGTTCGATGTTCAAAAGAATTTTTACTCTGGTGGAACCATTTTCTCACTCGACCACTCGACCACATTTATATTACCTTCTCAACAGCCTTTATAAAACGGACGTTTTCCTCATGAAGTCCGACATTTATTCTGATATATTCAGGATATCCGTATGATGTCATGGACCGGACAATAACTCCTTCCCTGAGCATACTTTCAAAAACTTCATCAGCACTTCTTTTAACATCGATAAGGAAAAAATTTGCCTGCGTTGGAAAATATTTAATTCCCAGCTTATCAAGAGACTTGTATAAAAAATCAAGCTCTTCATGCACCAGATTCAAGGTCTTATTCAAAAAGACTTCATCTTCAAGAGCCGCCATTGCTCCAACCTGGGCAAGTAAATTTACATTAAACGGCGGCCTGATCCTGTTCAATACCCCGGCGATCTCTTCGCTCATAACGCCAAACCCGACCCTGATTCCAGCAAGACCATATGCTTTGGAAAAAGTACGAAGCGTAACCACTCCTTTGCCTGTTTCAAGAAAATCGACACCTCGTGCGCAATATTTATCCTGTACAAATTCGATGTATGCTTCATCAACCACAACAATTACCTCAGGGATGCTGTCCAGAAAACTCTCAAAATCTTTTTTGGAAAAAATCGTTCCTGTGGGATTGTTGGGATTACATAAAAAAACCATACGGGTTCTTTGCGTAATCCTGCTCTGTATGGTGTCTAAATCGATTGAAAGAGACTTTAATGAAACATATACCGGAACTGCTCCAACGCTGCGAACCATTATATCGTACATAAGAAATGAAGGCCATGGCACAATCACCTCATCGCCCCGTTTTAGCAATGCATGTGTCAGCATGCCGATAATTTCATCAGAACCGTTTCCTAATACTATATTATCCGGCTTAACCTTCAGCTTTTCAGCAATTTTGTTTATAAGATCATGACCGCTTCCATCAGGATAGCGATTCAGTTTATCTAAAGAGCGCTTAATAGCCTCAAGAGCCATAGGGGACGGACCAAGAGGATTCTCGTTGGAAGCAAGTTTTATGGAATCGGAAATACCATATTCCCTCTCAAGCTCTTCAAGAGGCTTTCCAGGTGAATACGGGTTTATTGATAATATATATTCAGGCACAAATAAATTCATAATGTAACTTCCACTGATAATTTGTTTTTATTTAAACCTATCCACGTTCATCCGTGTAAATCTGTGGCTGAATGCTTTTAGTCGCCGCTTGCCGCCCTTTTACCACGATCAATCGCTTCCATATTAAGCGGAATAAATTTTGGCTTTTTTGCAAATTCCTTTTTAACGGATTCGCGCATAAGCTCAAAATTAACGACCTTGCTCCGTGCAACAAAAGCCGCAAGCGCTACGATATTTGCCGCTCTTACATTGCCGATATCCATAGCAATATCGTTCACCGGCACAAGCAGCTCATCAACGTCACTGCGGCCCGAGTTAATGGGAATCAGGGAACTGTTTATCAATATCACTCCGCCTGGCTTAACGATTGGCGCAAATTTTTCCAAAGAAGGTCGATTCATGGCAACGAGATGCATGGGATTTTTAATAATTGGCGAACCAATGGGTTTGTTACTTATAACCACAGTACAGTAGGCTGTACCTCCACGCATCTCAGGACCGTATGAAGGAACCCATGCGACTTCATAACCTTCTTCCATGGCCGTATATGCAAGGATCTTCCCGATTAAAAGAATTCCCTGGCCTCCAAAACCGGCAAACATTACTTCGCTCTGCATTCCAGTCTCCTTATCATTGTTTGTAACTGCTCAGGTTATTAGGCTGAAGGCTGTTAGGCTGTCAGGAAAAAACACATTAAAAAGCCATGTTTGGCGCAAGAATCAGACCCGCCCGCCTCGCCTTAGCTCCGCTATGGCGGGCAGGTATTTCCGCCAAAGTACGGAAATCGTACTCTTCTGACTCCTTCAGTCTAAACAGCTTAAGCCTGACTACACGAATAGTACATGTCTTGAATGGCTGTGCTTATTATTGGATTTTGTGAGTCTTTTCCCTAAAAGCCTTCAGCCTATCCACCTGAGTAATTACTATAATTCTTAATATTCTATGATTTCTTTATTTTTAAACCTGTCTGCGTTCATCTGTGTGAATCTGTGGCTGAACAAATAGTTATAAAATTATTTACTTTCGCTTTTTCCCTCGAACGGCTCCGGCGTCTTGAACTCTCCAAGTTTATAATAAGGAAGCATTGTCTCTTCCGCCCACTTTACTGCCTGCACAGGTGTAAGTCCCCAGTTGGTCGGGCATGTGCTTACGACTTCCACCAGACTAAAACATTTGCCTTCTATTTGATACTGAAATGCTTTTTTGATGGCCTTCTTTGCCCTGACAATATACTTTGGCTTTATTACCGTTTGTCTTGTAATATATCCGGGTGTTTCAAGAGTAGAAAGAAGCTCAGCCATTTTAATCGGCATACCAACCTCTTTAACATTTCTACCAAAAGGGCTCGTTGTAGTCCGCTGATCCGGCATGGTGGTAGGCGCCATCTGTCCTCCAGTCATTCCGTACACAGCATTATTGATAAAAATCGTAGTAAATTTTTCTCCCCTGTTGGCGGCATGAACAATCTCTCCCATTCCGATGCTGGCCAGATCGCCATCACCCTGATAGGTAAAAACAATCAGATCAGGCCTGACCCGTTTTATTCCTGTGGCCATTGCCGGCGCTCGGCCGTGTGCCGATTCCTGAAAATCACAAGTAAAATAGTTATAAGCCAGAACCGCACACCCAACAGGAGCAATACCAACAGTTCGCCCTTTGATGCCTAATTCGTCAATAACCTCGGCCACCAGTCTGTGAACTATGCCGTGTGTACAGCCAGGGCAGTAATGGGTATGCATGTCGGAAAGAGCTTCCGGTTTTTTGAATGTTTTGCTCATTATATTATTCTCCTACGCCTCTTTAACCATAGTTTTAATCACACCAATTACTTCTTCAGGGGTCGGCACATCACCGCCGCATTTTCCATACCACTTGACAGGACGTTTCCCCATGACAGACCGCTCCACATCTTCCACCATCTGTCCCATGCTCATCTCAATACTTACAACTATTTTGCAACTGTCTTTTGATGCAGCTTCATTAACCGCTTGTTCAGGAAAGGGGAAGAGTGTCTGCGGCCTTATCATTCCTACTTTAACCCCTTCTCCTTTTAAATTATCAATAGCGGTTTTGCATACCCTGCTCATGGTTCCATAACTGACAATAAGCGCTTCATAATCACAATCAATGTTATATTTCTCATATCTGATCTCTTCGCGCCTCATCCGGTCATACTTGGCCTTCAGGTGAAGATTATGCTTGTTTAATTCTTCCGAACTCAGATAAAGTGATTTAACGAGGTTACGCTTGTCACTCTTACGTGTATCCATACTGCTTGTCGCCCAATCATCTTTATTGGTTGGCTCGGATATCAGATTATCCGGGAATTCTACCGGCTCCATCATCTGGCCTATTAATCCGTCTCCGAGGATCATAACAGGATTGCGATATTTTTCCGCAAGTGGAAATGCCGTCATAACCATCTCAACAGCTTCCTGAACACTTGCAGGCGCCATTACAAGCAACCTGTAATCGCCATGCCCTCCCCCCTTTGTTGCCTGAAAATAATCTGCCTGAGATGGAAGAATTCCCCCCAATCCAGGGCCGCCCCTCATTATATTAACGAATACTGCAGGGCACTCTGCCCCTGCAATATAGCTGAGGCCTTCACTCATCAGACTGATGCCGGGACTTGACGAAGTTGTAAAAACCCGCTCCCCGCACGCTGATGCGCCAAAGAGCATATATGCAACCGCGACTTCACTTTCACCCTGTAAAAACATTCCGCCAACTTCCGGCATACGACGTGACAAATATTCAGCAACTTCGGATTGAGGAGTAATAGGATAGGCAAAATAATTCAGGCAGCCGGCCCTGATCGCTGCTTCTCCAATAGCTTCATTCCCTTTCATTAACACCTTGCCCATGTTTTTACCTCCGTTTATATCTTCTGCTTAGCAAAATCCTGAACATTTTCGCTTATGGTTATGGCGACATCCGGGCACATCAGACAACATGTCGCACAGAATATGCAGTCCTCAGGACGTGCCTGATATACAGGGAAATAGCCCTTTGCATTAATCTCGCTGGATATTTCAAGAACCTTTTGCGGGCATACCTCAACACACAGCCCGCATCCCTTGCATCTATCGCTATCAATAATAAGTATATATTCCATTTGTCTTACTCCTCTTTTCTTCTCTTCTAACCTGGATCTAAATAACCGGCTTAGAGTTAGCACAAAAAATAAATTCGCAAGTTATTTTTGTGCAAACCCTTAAATACTCACAGCTCTTTTCCACGGAGGAACAAGTTGTCTTTTTATCTGTAAAACCGGGCAATGAAAACGTCTAATATCTATATCCGGCATTAATTCCGCCGCAACTGTAACAAACTTTAAAGGCAGCCGGCTCTCCTTTGACAACTGCTCAACAAAATCATAACCCTCATAAATATGTCCCACTGTTGTTTCATCTATCAGGTTTGCGTTGCCTATGATGCCGTTAATAGTCATCTTTGAAGACTTTTCGATCTCTCTGCGCATTTCCAAACACCCTTTTATTGTATCTGTAAAAGGTCTGAATGGGTTTACAACCTGGATCATATGATAATTCTTTTCCACCAATGAATCCGCAAGCGCTGCAAGAACATTAACGCCAACATCGTCGCCACCTGCATCAAGCAGCGTCAACTGGCACGGTTGTCGTATTATGCCTGATATAACAGGACTCAGGACAGGAAGATCGGCCTGCAGATATTTTTCAGGAGGCAGAATGACATCGATCCCCAGCCCGGAAAGCAGGCCATTTACCTCACGTGTTCTAAAATACGGATTAACCAGATCTAAATCCGCTATACATACATCTATACCTGAACGCTTTTGGTCTATGGCAAGATTTATAGATACTTCAGTCTTTCCGCTGCCGTAGTTTCCAACAATTATTACGATTCCATCAAGATCGATTTTCACTAATTTTAATCCGGTATGGATGAATTCGTAAAAAAACAAATTCATCAGGTGTTAAGTTAAAACAATTGCCTGTTTAATAATACCCTTGATACTTATATATCTAATACAGTTCGTGAAAAGTGGTTTTTCGACTTTTTGCGAGTGTATCAATATGGAGATGACAAAAATTTTAAATTTATTTTTAATTTCAAATCATGTCAAGATATTTCGCAACTACTTTACCAGCCTGAGAATCTCTTTGAACTTATCCCCTTTTCCCACCTTGATTAATTCAAATAACGCTGTCTCCGTACTTGTCAAAGCGCCACCCGCATCTCTGATTTTCTCCAGGCCGATTTGAATATTTTCCGCTGTTCTTGAAGCAACAGCATCTGAAACAACCTGAACTTCATATTGCAAATCCAATAAATCCACAGCCGTCTGATAAACACAGATATGCGTTTCAATTCCCGTAATCAACACCTGTTTGCGGTTTAACCCGTCTAACTCCTGTAAAAAAGTATCACTGCCGCAACAGCTAAAACTGTATTTACTTATCGGCTGAATATCTGACAAAAGATCAGCTACTTCTGGTATTGTCGGCCCCAGGCCTTCAGGATTCTGTTCAACCCAGACAATTGGAATATCCAGAACCCGGCTTCCCTTGATGATCCTCTGAAGGTTGTCAAACAGCATACTTTTTCCATGCATCAATTGTGCTAATTTCCCCTGAACATCAATTATAACCAAAACAGTATTTTTAAAATTAAGCATATAGCCCTCTTTCCAACCAGTTGTAAGATAGTAACTCCGATTCAAAGTTCCATGGTTTACGATTCAAGGTTAACTGATAAAGACTGAACCGTGAAACGTGGCACAACGAGCGTAACTGCTGCCATTCATGAGCTCATCAACTATCTCAAGCCATATGAAAAATATTACCCCGCTACAGGCAAAACAACCGTGAACCCTGAACTGTGAACCTGACAACCTGAGCAGTTACGATTTTTATAATATATATTCTAACAAATTCCTTTGTCAATCAATAGCGAGCCCGACTTTTCCCGGCGGCTTTTAACCTCAAACAGCTGCCTGTGGTTTTTTACAACGGCATCAATCAATAATTATAAGACTGATACTTGGCGCTTTATTAAATAATAATAAATTATATCTCAAGTTTCGCACCCTTTAATTTAGCCAAAGCGTTAGACGGCAAGGGTTAAAAATAAATTTTAAGGCGAAATATACTGCCTGTGGTTTTTACAACGGCGCCAATCAATTAATATAAGATTGATGCTTAATACATCATTAAATTCAATGCGTTATACCTCCTTTGTGCCTGATCGTAATGTATGCCGCACAAGTTGCTGCTTACAAAATATAAGCAAATGATTTCGCTGTAAAAATGTTATTTTCAACCCTTACCGTCTTGATATTGATAGAAATCAAGGGTGCGAAACTTGAGTTTCGAGATTTGCGACATTCGCCTTGAGAAGATCACAGGTAGGTTTTGAATTTATTCAGCCGGATGGTTAAAGCCTGTATGGAACGTACTGAAAAATTTACCAGTTGACAATATTCAACAAACTTGTTGATATAACGATAAAGCATGATGCACCTCTTTTTTGACTATTAAATCATGCTTTATTGTTAAACGTCTATTAATAATGGATAAATTGCGCTAACTGCGGGGTTTATGGGTTATGTGGTTGTTCCCAACTATTAATTATTACCCAAAAGAAAGGAGGAAATTATGAAAGTTAAATTTTGCTTTATTCTGTCCATTATAACACTACTGATGGTGTGTAATTGGCCTGTTTATGCTGAACAGCAACAGGACTGTTTTTCATCGAGTCTCCACCACACTGGTGAAGGAATGCGATATTGGTATGAAGCTAAGGATGGCTTTATGGCGATAACAGGCACTCCGTATGAAAAGCTTGGCTGTAAGAATTGCCACTCAAAAGGATGCAATGACTGTCATCTTAAGAAAACAGAAAAGGGTTTTGTTTACTCACTGGAAATGGCCCAAGACAGTAAAACCTGTCTAAAGTGCCATGCCCGAGAGAAGGCCACAATCGCAATGGATAAAGGCAGGAATACTTTAGGTGTACATATGAAGGCCAATATGAGCTGTTCCGAGTGTCATACGTCGAAAGAAGTTCATGGAGATGGAAATATTTACAAAAGCATGAGAGATCCTGGCGCGATGAATGCATCTTGCACCAACTGCCATACGAAAGTCTCAGAGGATTATCCCGTAGTTCCGGGAACCAAGTCTCATACCGTCCATAAGAACAAGTTGGAATGTAATGCCTGTCATGTCACAAACACCTTAACTTGCTACAATTGCCATTTTGGTGAATTTGCAAGGACTAAAAGCAAACCAGAAAGCTTTGTAACAAAGGTCAAAGATTTTTTACTTTTGGTAAAATATAGAGGGAAATTTACAAGCGGGACAATACAAACCTTAGTTGGTAATAAGAACGAGCCTTTTGTAGCCTATGTCCCTTACTTTACCCATTCAATTATGAATGAGGGCAGAAAGTGCGAGCAATGCCACGCTACGAAGGCTGTCAATATTCTTGCCTCATCCAAAGAATTTACTCCGGCCACTTTCAAGGATGGCAAACTCGAGTTTTACAAAGGCGTGCTCCCTCTGGTTCCGAGTCTTTTGAACTGGCCGTTTTTAGAAAAAAAGGAAGGCAAATGGGTGCCTTTTGAACTTACGGTAAAACCTCTCATCCAAATGGCAGTTTACGCTGAACCATTCACGCAGGATGAGCTGAAGAAATTGCAAAAGAAACAGAAATACGAAAAGTAGCTTGAATTTCAGAAGCAATAAGACGCCACATAACAATCGGCTGAACACGGGCTGGGAAAAGATTGCGACTTTTCCCAGCCCGTTAGCCGATAATGAATACTTGGCAATGTTTGCCTTAACTGAAAATGACCTTAAAAAAAGAATCCTCAGATGTGCTGATGGACCTGCAAGTTTTAATTGCGAGTTATTGTCAAATGTTGTGTATGACATTAGGCGGCGTTCCGTTTTTCTTCTATCCCATTAACAAATTTAACCCCTTCGATTACCGCTGCCAACCTTTCTGAACGATGGAGACGTTGCCATCTTTTTTGAGCAGATTGGCAAAGTTTAAATGCCATAGTTACAACAGTCGTTGAAGAAAAACAGCTTCTCACTTTTGCTGTACGCAGCCTGACCGATGAAAATGTAGATTCAATCGGATTGGTTGTTCGGATATGTCTCCAGTGCTCTGCCCATGACAGTTCGCTTTCCCTGAAACCGCTTTCAAGGGCAAGCAATTCTTTTTTGCCCTCTTTTGTTGCGCCAATGATAACCAGAAGACACTGCCGTTCTTCCATGCGGACATTGCAGTAGATGCCATCAGCCCAGATATATACATACCGTTTATTGGATAAATCACGCTGTTGCCATTGTTTTAAATCATCTTGCCAGATGGTTTTGAGACGGCTGATGATCTCGAATACGAGGAACCTTAGCCGGTACAGGACCTATTCCGGCCTGGATCTCACGCTCAGGCAGGTAGCCATTGCCGGTAACAATTACCCGAAGGATACACCACCTAATCCCTTAAACACAACTTTTGATTATATCTCAACCACCATCCAGTTTTTTTGAATCATTCCCGACCAGGCGAAACAGACGAGTTGTTGCCACATTTGCTTGAAAAAGCAAATGTTAATAAACTTGCAAAAAATTACGAATTTAACTATAGGATGGCTAAACAAAGTTCCTTTCCCTAAAATATTCTAAAGGATGGGCATAATGGAAATCAATGAATTAATACCGGAACATGGATTAGATTGTCTTGGGCTGTGCGAGCTTGGCCAGGTGTGCTGGAATCTTTCAACACCTGCTTTGTATGAACACGCTGTTCGTCGCTTTGAAGGCCGAATATCACACCTTGGACCATTGGTGGTCAGCATGGGGCAGCATACAGGTCGAGCCGCAAAGGACAAGTATGTTGTGGATGAACCAGAAACCACCAATGATGTATGGTGGAACGAGGTTAATGTGAAATACCATGAAGAAAGGTTCAATACTATTCTCAAACGCATGGCAGCCTATTTACGTGGCAAATCAGTTTTTGTGCAGGACTGTTTCGCCGGTACGGATAAACAGTTACGTCAATCGGTGCGAATCATTAATGAATATGCCTGGCACAACCTCTTTGCTCGTAACATGTTTATTCAGCAGCCATTAGATTGTGAAGCTATCAGAAAATTCAAACCTGACTTCACTGTACTTCACTGCCCGAACTTTCACTCAGATCCGGACGAAGACGGTACACGCAGCGGAACCTTTGTAATCATTAACATCGCTCGAAAACTGATATTAATCGGCGGGACTGCATATGGCGGAGAAATAAAAAAATCAATCTTTTCTGCGCTCAACTTTCTCCTGCCAGACAGGAATGTTCTTTCAATGCACTGCTCAGCCAATGTCAGTAAAACCGACCCGGATGATGTTGCCATATTTTTTGGTCTATCCGGCACCGGGAAAACCACCCTTTCAGCAGATCCGAACAGATTGCTTGTCGGAGATGACGAACACGGCTGGTCTGACAACGGAGTATTCAACTTTGAAGGTGGATGCTATGCAAAGATAATCGGGCTTTCAAAAGAAGCAGAACCTGAAATATATGAATGCACTCGACGCTTCGGCACTATCCTTGAGAATGTTTCAATGAACCCGGTAACACACCACGTTGATCTGAATGATGCAAGTTTAACAGAAAACACCCGTGCTTCATATCCGCTTAAGCATATTCCAAACATTGTCAGCTCGGGAATGGCCGGGCATCCACGCAACATTATCATGCTTACGGCAGATGCTTTCGGCGTTTTGCCTCCCATCGCAAAGCTTACGCCAGATCAGGCAATGTATCACTTCATCAGCGGCTATACCGCAAAAGTCGCCGGCACGGAAAAGGGTGTAACCGAACCTGCCGCCACGTTCAGTGCATGCTTTGGCGCTCCTTTCATGATGCGTCACCCTTCTGTATATGCCCGGCTGCTTGCAGACAGAATTAAAGAACATCATGCTGAATGCTGGCTGGTTAATACAGGCTGGACCGGAGGCCCATTCGGTGTTGGGTCACGCATGAAAATCGGATATACCAGGGCGCTTTTGAATGCAGCCCTCTCGGGTTCACTTGGAACAGTCGAGATGCGAACCGATCCAATATTTGGTTTTCAGGTACCGTCTGAAGCGCCTGGTGTTCCATCGGAGATATTAAATCCCCGCGATACATGGTCAAATCCATCTGATTATGATATGCAGGCAAAAAAGCTGGCTAAGCTGTTCCATAAAAACTTCGAACAATTCAAAGACAAGTCACCTGACAGTGTACTTGCAGCAGGTCCCGCTAAAGAATAAAATCAGAAATTACTCTTTTTTACTCCGCAAACAGGTAATTAAATTTGAAAAAATCTGAAGTAATATTTAAAAAAGCTTTTTACGATTATAAAACATTAAAACCAACTCTCTTTGAAATGATCGACTCCATTGGAGGAAACGATATTAAAAGGCAAGACAGGGTTCTAATCAAGCCAAACTTTCTTTTGCCTGCCGGCCCCGAAAAAGCCATTCTTACACACCCGCTTATTGTGAAAATAGTTGCGGAATATGTTCTGGACAAAGGAGGAATCCCACAAATTTCAGATAGCCCTGCGACCGGTTCTTTTGAAAAGATACTCAAAGAAGGAATGTATAAAAAAACTTTTGAAGGTATTGACATTGAATTTAAAGAGTTCAAAGAATCGATCAAGGTGGATATCGGAGAACCCTTCGGAAGTATCGATATCGCAAAAGAGGCTGTTGAGGCAGATGTTGTTATTAATCTGCCCAAGCTGAAAACTCATTCTCAAATGCTTCTGACCCTTGGCATAAAAAACATGTTTGGATGCATTGTCGGTTTCAAAAAACCGGAATGGCACTTTAAAGCTGGAATTGACCGGGAGATGTTTGCAAGACTGCTTGTACAGATTCATTATGCGATAAAACCCTCTATAACAATAGTTGATGGGATTCTGGCCATGGAAGGACAGGGCCCCGGCAAAAGCGGAATACCGCGGCACTTAGGAATGCTTGTCGGCAGCAACAATGCGGCATCGGCAGACATGGCTATATGTAGTATGCTGGGAATAGAATCGGACAAAGTTCTTACAATTAAAGTTGCAAAAAAAATGGGGTTTGTCGACGATAAGATATTTATTCAAGGGGACTTTCACATGGTTAATGATTTTGCGTTCCCAAAGCAAACCTCCCTTATATTTGGGCCTAAAGTGTTTCACAAATTCATGAGAAAGCATATTGTTCAAAGACCTGTAGTTAATAACCTTGCCTGCATATTGTGTGGTGAATGCTGGAAATATTGCCCCGCAAAAGCAATAACGCCCCGCAAAAAAAGAATAGAAATTGATTATGACAAATGCATAAGATGCTATTGCTGCATAGAAGTCTGCCCCAATGGTGCGATACATTCAGCAGAAACTCTGCCTGGAAAAGTTATGCACAAATTTTCACGCTTTGTTTGACACAATGAACTGTTTCCTGTATTTATCATTGCAACTTCTCAGGTGAATAGGCTGAAGGCTGAAGACTGTTAGGAAAAAGCGCATTTTGAAGCCATGTTTGGTACAAGAATCAAATATTTCCGCCAACACACTCTGGTAGACTTGAAAAGACTGGATAGCGCTAAAGCTTCACTACGTGCCAGGCTTTCACCGAAATGATAGGAAACGGCATTTTCGACTTTTTACAAAACCTGTTAAGTGTTAAAAGCCTGAACAGTTAATTGCTTTAACTTAACACTTAACACTTGATGAATTCGACTTTTTACGAATTCATCATACTTTAAGGGGGTACAACATGGCTGGTGTTAACAAAGTAATTCTGATCGGCAATTTAGGCAAAGATCCTGAAGTTCGTTATACACCGGACGGAACTGCCGTTGCCAATTTCAGCATAGCAACATCTGACGAATGGAAAGACAAAAATACAGGCGAAAAAAAGGAACGGACAGAATGGCATCGCATAGTTGCCTGGCGCAAACTGGGTGAAATATGCGGCCAATATCTTTCAAAGGGCAGGCAGGTTTATGTTGAAGGCAAGCTCCAGACAAGATCTTGGGAAAAAGACGGGGTCACGATGTGCGGTTTCTTGGAACAAAAGATTCTGTAAATACAGCCGGTTCATCCGCAAATTTTCAAAACTCTAATATGCCTGGGCCTCCGGTTTCGCAATCTGCAAATGATGATATTCCGTTTTAGTGTAGGCATGAATGAACATTTTTCTGACAAACGATGATGGTATTTATGCAACAGGACTGTGGGCGCTTCATCAAAGGTTTGTGAAAAATCATTCTGTAACCGTAATCGCTCCGGACCGTGAACGAAGCGCAGTAGGTCATGGCATAACCTTGTATAAACCTCTTCGCTTAACAAAAGTAACTGTTAATGGAGGATATACGGGATACTCTGTTAATGGAACTCCTGCCGACTGCGTAAAACTGGGCATTCTGGAAATACTCGACTCAAAACCAGATATTGTAATTTCAGGAATTAATCCAGGCGCTAATGTCGGAATTAATATCAATTATTCAGGAACAGTTGCAGCCGCTAAAGAAGCTGCATTATATGGCATTCCCGCAATAGCTGTTTCCATTCATGGAAAAGAAATAGAAAATTATAATGATGCCACATGTTTTATTAAAATGCTTGCTGAAAATGTATACGAAAACAAACTCCCCTTTGGAACAATCCTCAATGTAAATATTCCAGATATGCCAAAAGAAAAGATAGCAGGAGTCAAAATAAGCAGACAGAGCGTTATACCTCTTGATGAATATATCGAAAAAAGGATTGACCCTCGAAACCGTACATACTACTGGCAGGCCTGTAATTCTCAGACCTCCTTTGAAAAATCTGAAATCGACGGAGCTGCTCTTGGCCAAAATTACATCTCCATAACACCGATAAAATGCGATACAACCGATTACGCTACACTGGAAACTCTTAAAAAATGGGATATCAATAAATTGTGAACGGCTATAATTAAAATTTTTGTAACACATAGCTTTTCAAAACGAATTCAAACTTACGGATTTGTTTTGAACCGCAGAATATCGAACAAGAAATTATGAATATCAAAGTAAGGTATTCTATCATTTTTAATGTGTAGAAAGATAGCTTGCAGAAGCATAGCCGTAGGCAACGCTTGGAGCGTAGCGATTCCACACTTCGTCATTCGAAATTTCTTGTTCGATATTCAAATAATGCTTTTTCGGATTACCAATAGCTCAACAAACACAGCTACAGCTAAATTATTACAAAAAAAGTATATATAACTTTAGCTCAGTCCACACTTATTGATAGACAAAGGGCGTTACAACATGAAAAAACAGTTTGTAAGTTCAATCAAGGCCGGTGATTCGGTTAATGACATTTTCATATTATCTGACAAAGTCCTTGCCCAGAAAAGGGATGGAAACAACTTTTTAAATATCACTCTTTCCGACAAAACCGGAACTATAAAGGGTGTTATGTGGGATAATATTGACGAAACAGTTGCAGGAATAACTTCCGGTAACTTTGTAAATATCAGGGGCAACGTCTCCGAATATAAAGGCACCCTTCAACTAATTGTAAAAAGCATTTCACAGGTTTCTTCCGACTCTGTTAATCCATCGGATTTTCTGCCGGCAACAAGCCGGAATATAGATGATATGTTTATGCATATCCTGAAAATAACCGGCTCCATTGAAACCGCATGTTTAAAGGAGCTTTTTGAAAGGTTCTGGAGTGACGATGAATTTGTCAGCGGATTTAAAACAGCTCCTGCTGCAAAAAAGATGCACCATGCTTATATCGGCGGCCTGCTTGAGCACTCTCTTTCCATGGCTATTCTGGCAAACAAGATTGTTAATCATTACAAAGAATATTATAAAGGCATCAATAGGGACATGCTTATCGCAGGCGCAATCCTTCACGATATCGGCAAGATAAGAGAATTTAATTATAAATACAGCATAGACTATTCTGATCAGGGCAGACTGCTTAGCCATATTGTAATCGGAATCGAAATGATTGATGAAAAACTAAGAAAGATAAAAGATTTTCCAGAGGAACAGGCAATTTTGCTCAAACATATGATTGTAAGCCATCATGGAGTCAGAGAATTCGGGTCGCCGGAACCGCCTAAAACAATCGAGGCCGTGTTGCTGAACTATATTGACGAGATAGATTCCAAGTTAAACGGAATCCGCGAGTTTATAGCTTCCGAAGATCCTAATGAAACCTGGACTTCTTATCATAGATTGCTGGAGCGCTATTTTTATACCGGGAAAAAATAAAGAATCCTGGCCCAAAGGACCAGGCTTTTCAGGACAAAATAAAAATAACTTTCCAAGGAATCAAGGGGTCATGGGTTCAAGCAAAAGGACTCAACCCTTTGATTTCTTGAATTCTCGAACCCTTTGCATCAACTAATTGCTATTTACGAAAATGTGTCAAGTGCTAACAATTTGATATGACAATTAAATGTTTTTTTTAACACCTAACACCTAACACTTAACACTTAATTATGTTTATTACTCTTGAAGGAATAGAAGGCTCAGGCAAAACAACACAGATAAAGCATATCTTTGAATTTCTGAAAAGCAAGGGATATGAATGCGTTCTGACACGTGAACCAGGAGACACAAAAATCGGGAAAAAAATCAGGGCAATTCTCCTTGATCCTGAAAACAAAGATATCGACCCGCTGGCCGAACTTTTGCTGTACACTGCTGATCGTGCCCAGCATATAAAAGAATTGATAACTCCATCTTTATCAGCCGGAAAAACTGTTTTATGCGACCGCTATTTTGATGCCACTGTAGTTTACCAGGGTTTTGCAAGAGGACTTGATATTGCTCTGATAAACAGCCTTCACAAATTAGCCCTTAATGATTTAAAGCCTGACATTACGCTGCTTCTTGATCTTCCGCCTGAAACCGGACTTTCCCGCGCATGGGAACAGATAAATAACGGCACGAGAACCGGTCATGAAACCAGGTTTGAAAAAGAAAAACTTTCTTTTCACAAAAAAGTCAGGGCCGGCTATCTTGAGCTGGCGCGTCTTGAGCCCGAACGGTTTCAGATAATAGATGCATCAAAGAACAAAGAAGAGGTTAAGCAACAGATAATCAATGCTTTGACAACTAAACTTTTAACTCTTTAAAGTTTAACATGAGCAAACCGAAACTAAACAGGGATTAAACCACTACCTGTTAAAGCGGATAGATTTTTATTATAACTGAAAGTTGTTTGTTTTAAGCCGTCGTAGCTAAGGCTACTTTGAAAAAGTCGGCTTGAACCGCAGAACCGCAGAACAGGGAACTGCAGAATATCGAAGTAAGGTATTCTATCATTCTTATAGCATGCCGCGCTTGCCATGTATGGCAGCGATTCCATACTTCGATATTCGAAATTCCTTGTTCGATATTCGATATTCAAAACAGGTTAATTCACCTGAAACAGATGCATAAGAAAATGCACAGAAATTTGTTCGAGTCAAAAAAAACAATGAGCCATTCAATTTTAGATACCATAGGCAATACGCCGCTGATTGAGATAAGAAAGCTGAATCCAAACCCCAGGATAAAAATACTCGCAAAGCTTGAATATTTAAACCCGGGAGGTTCGATCAAAGACAGGATTGCTCTTTCCATGATCAAGGCAGGTGAAAAATCCGGTGCCCTCACACCGAATAAAACCGTAATCGAGGCTACAAGCGGAAATACAGGCATCGGTCTTGCCCTTGTCTGTTCTGTCAAAGGATATAAACTCCTGTTGATAATGTCGGAAGCGGTCAGCATAGAACGAAGGAAAATCCTGAAGGCCCGTGGCGCAGACATTTTACTTACACCGAGCCATCTTGGCACAGATGGCGCTATTGAAGAAGCCTATCGCCTGGTTCGCGAAAATCCGGAAACCTATTTCATGACGGATCAGTTCAATAATGAAACCAACTACCTTGCCCACTATCATGGAACAGCCGAAGAAATATGGAAGCAGACAGAAGGAAAAATTACAACTGTTGTTGCTACAATGGGAACAACAGGCACACTGATGGGCATCTCAAAAAAGCTCAAAGAATATAATGCAAATATCTGTATTGTCGGCGTTGAACCATACCTCGGACATAAAATTCAGGGGTTAAAGAATATGAAGGAGGCTTATCGCCCGGAGATTTACGAAAAAAAACGGCTTGATAAGATAGTAAATATTGAGGACGAAAAGGCCTTTGAAATGACAAGACGCCTCGCAAAAGAGGAAGGCATCTTTGTGGGTATGAGCAGCGGAGCAGCCATGGTTATTGCGCGGAAAGAAGCAAAAGCCATGACTGAGGGCACAATTGTCGTAATATTCCCGGATGGAGGCGAGCGGTACCTGAGCACTCCACTTTTTACCGCTCAAGACAGCACAGGGCTCCAATTGTTCAACACCATGAGCAGGACTAAGGAAATGTTTGAGCCGATGCTCCCCGGAAAAGTATCAATATATTCCTGCGGACCTACAGCTCATGCAAAGATAAACCTTGCTGAATGCCGGCGATTAGTCTTTGCCGACCTTCTGTGCCGTTATCTTGGATACAGGGGTTACTCCGTCACCCACATCATGAACATCACGGACATGGACGATAAAACCATATCAGGTTCTGAAAAAGCGGGCATGGGCCTAACCGAATTTACGAAAAAACATATCGACTCATTTATGAATGATCTTAAGGCGCTGAACATAAAACCCGCCGATAAATATCCCAGAGCAAGCGAACATGTTGAAGATATGGTCATTCTGACTGAAAAGCTTGTCAAAAAAGGGTTTGCCTATGAAAAACTCCGTTCAATATATTTTGACATATCCCGCTTTTCCGATTACGGCAAGCTGTCAGGCATTGATATCAATAAGATAAAATTAGGCGCCACCGTTGATCTTGATGAATATGAAAAAGACAACCCTCGTGATTTCACACTTTTTAAAAGGTCCAGGCTTTCAGAGCTGAAAAGGGGAATATTTACAAACACCAAATGGGGAAGCATGCGGCCGTCATGGCATATCCAGTGCGCGGCTATTTCCATGAAATACCTTGGAGAAAGTTTTGATATCCATACCAGCAGCAGAGAGCTTGTTTTCCCGCATCATGAAAACGAAATAGCAATTGCCGGCGCTGTCACCGGAAAACCGCTTGCAAAATACTGGATGCATTGTGACAGGGTGCTGGTTGACGGTAAAAAGATGGACGAAAAGAGAACGGGGTTTACACTTGCCGACCTGAACAACATGGGCTATGACAACAGGACAATCAGGTTCTGGCTGCTTTCAAACCATTACAGAAAACCGGTCGCCTTTTCCAGCGACAGGCTCGAATATGCCGGGCATACCCTTAAAAGACTTGATTCATGTATCCGGAACCTGCATAATATTAAAGATGGGACTCCATATAAAGAACTGGAACAGCTTCTGTATGACATTAAACATGGCTTTATCAGCGCCATGGATGATGATTTAAATATTTCAGCAGCCCTTGCCTCAATTTTTCAAATTGTCAAAAAAATAAATATACTTGTCACAAGCGGAGAAATTGACAAAGATGGAGCATCAAAAATTCTGGACGCGTTTAGAAATATCGATTCAGCGCTGAAAATATTTGATTTTGGCAGTGAGCTTTCAGAACCTGAAATAGAGCGCCTGATAAAAGAAAGAATTAAAGCCAGAGAAGAAAAAAACTGGGATCTTGCAGACAGAATTCGAGATCAATTAATATCCCGCGGGATTACAATAAAGGACCGTCAAATAATAGAATGAAACGGCATCTTTCATTTGCCAGTTTACAGTTTTTAGAGATGGTTTCTATCTTTGACCTGGAACATGAAGTGCCTAAAATGCCTAAAGTTAAGGAAAGCGCCTTCGGCGCTGCCAATTTTATGTGAATTAATGGAGCAAAGCGACTCATTAACTTTAGGCACTTTAACATATTTTAGCTCACTTTAGGCACTTATTTTTGTGTAATTGTACAAGTTTAAAAAAGTGTCAACTACTTTTCACATATTTTGAAGGATGCCAATGAAACCAATATTTTTTCCATTCACATATATCTCCATGCCGGTTGCCGAGACCCTCTCCAACCTGTTCGGAAAAATCGTTGTTTATCAGCCTTCACATCAAAAACTACCTGAAACAATGGAAGAATTATCTCAAAACGGCATGATTGACATACGTGTGCCTGTGATAAAAGATAAAAACATACTCAATGCCATGTTAAAAGAATGCAGGGCTTGGATAAACCTCCACCAGGGGAACAAAGGGATGGTGAAAGAGTTTTTCAAGGCACATAAAGATACCATTCCATTTTTTAACGATTCGTTAACGCCACAAATTAAAGCTGATATCAAAAAAAGAAGCCTGGGAAACCAGCAGGAAATTAAACCGGATTTCCTGCTCAGCGCCGTATTGTTTCTTCATATTGCCCAGGAATTCGATATGCAAAACTGGGAAATAAACCATGAGCTTGATATGATTGAAGATATGGAAAAAAATCTTATTGACAGCCTTAAAGGAGAAACTTCTGTTTTATTAAATAATACCGGAAAACACGCATCTACTACTGATGACCCGGGCGATTACATGACAAAAGACAGGATAAAAGCATGGTCGCTTATTATGCAACATGATCATGATATATCAGGGATGTTTATCACAAACAGCAAATCAGCTTTTAACTATCTTGTCGATAAAACGCCTGAAGCAAAAATTATATATAAATGCAACTCTATTCCAGTAGATAAAAATTTTAGTCAAAAAACAGAAAAATGGCGCAATAATTTAGCGAAACATCTTGAAACGCTGACAGAAAATCCATGGCAGGGTTCAGATGATAAAATCAAAGTGCCAGAGATCATAGAGTGTAACGAAAAAGTATCGATGACATTCTCTCTTGCGCCGGGAGAAACGCCATATAACTTTTTTTCGCGCTGCACAGACTCCAAACCGCACGAACCTGTTGAAATCATAGAAAATACAAAGCTTAAAAATACTCTCCTTGGATTTATCGAATTTAATTGACTCCTTTAATCAATTGGTATATTGACTCCCCAAAATATTGATGAACTCGTAAAAAGGGAGCGTTGTTATATGTCTTTTTATCCTACTGTTGATAATGAAATATGTGAAGGCTGTGGAGATTACGTAGATGTTTGCACTACTGGTGTGTTTGAGCTGCTTGACCACAAATCTGTGCCAATTTACGCTAAAGATTGTTTTGGTTGTGGAAATTGCATTGAAATATGTGAAGTGGACGCAATAACCATAGATGATATTTGACTAATTCAAAGAAAGTTAGAAAAAAATATAAGAAGACTTGACTCCATTTTTTAATTGATATATGGATTTTGCCAAAGTCAAATTAATTACTTGTTTCCCGCCCTCTGGGGTAAAACTAAAATTTTATCAAAAAAAGGAGAGATTAAAAAATGCCTACACCAACTGTTGATCCGGAGAAATGCGAAGGTTGTGAAGAATGCGTTGATATTTGCCCGATGGATGTATTTGAAATGAAGGATGGTAAATCTGTAGCAGTAAATGCCGAAGATTGTGAAGGCTGTGAAAGTTGCGTTGAGGTTTGTGAAGCAGGCGCTATTACTGTCACAGACAACTAATTTTTTCACCACGATGTGACTACTCACGTAGTCAGGCTGAAGCTGTTTAGACTGAAGGCTGAAGAGGACAAAAGAGTACGATTGTTGTACTTTGTCGGGAATACCTGCCCGCCATAGCGGAGCTAAGGCGAGGCGGGCGGGTCTGATTCTTGCACCAAACATGGCTTTAAAATGCGCTTTTCCCTAACAGTCTTCAGCCTTTACCCTATCTACCTAAGTTACAAAGCATTAATTCTAATGTTGAAGAATTAGGTATTAAGAAAAAATTCCTAATACTCTGACATCCTGTCAGGCTACCATCAATCTTCGTGTTTCGTGATTTGATTTTATTTTTTCTTTTCCCTGGTTTTCAGGGTCTTGATCGTATCCGCTATTTCCCTGCTCGAAACCCGGCAACGCAAATTTTCCATTTTCCGCATTATTCCGGCAAAACGAACACCTTCTGCAGCGCTGATCCATTCAAGCTGCAAACGTTCAGGCCTGATACCCATCTTTTCCATACGCTTCCGTATTTTTTTAATCCTTTTTTCTGTCCAGTGATTGGCATCAATATAATGGCAATCACCAATATGGCATCCGCTTACAAGAACAACCGGCGCTCCTTTCAAAAAAGCATGCCAAATAAATTTATTGTCCACACGGCCGGAACACATAACCCGTATGATATGTACATTGGAAGGATACTGCAGGCGTGAAACACCCGCGTAATCAGCTCCGGCATATGAGCACCAGTTACAGGCAAAAACAGGAATCTTTTCCTGCGGCTTGTCTTCCATCATGGCATCTATCTGATTTATGATCTGTTCATCAGTAAAATGGTTCATGACAATAGCGCCAAATGGGCATTCAGCAGCACATGTTCCGCAGCCGGCGCATGCCGCCGCATTAACTACGGCAGGAGTCTTTTTTTTCACATCAACGGTAATCGCATTGTAGGGACACACCTCAGCACATTTTCCGCAGGAATTACATTGCTCTGCAATCACTTCAGATGTAATCGGCTCTGTGCTTATTTCTCCTTCATGCATCAGGCGTATGGCGCGTCCTGCGGCTGCGCTTGCCTGGGTAACACTCTCCTTGATATCTTTTGGGCTTTCTGCGCATCCGGCATAAAAAACACCTCGTGTAGCAGCATCCACCGGCTGAAGTTTTGGATGCGCTTCCAGAAAAAATCCGTCCGGCGTCAACTGAAGACCAAGCATCTCTCGAATCTTTGGAACACTTTTCGCCGGTTTGAGCCCAATAGCCAGCACAAGCGTATCTAAATCGTGATATTCCAACTCGCCTGAAGACGTATTCTCAACAGCAACTCTCAAACTTTTATCAGCCAGCTCTTCAACAGTACCCGGCAAACCTCTTAAATAGTTTACACCCAACCTTCTGCTCCGCATGTAAAGATCTTCGAATCCTTTTCCAAATGCGCGGATATCAAGATAAAAAACCTTTATATTTATATCAGGATAATGCTCCTTGAGAACAAGAGTGCTTTTTATCGTATTCATACAACATACATTGGAACAAAAACTGCTGCCTTTCCTGGCTGAACGTGAGCCAACGCACTGTATAAAACCGATAGATTCAGGAAGATTTTTATCAGAAGGTCGAATCAATTCCCCCTTGCTTGGCCCCCCTGAACTTATAAGACGTTCAAATTCAAGGCTGGTAAGAACATTTTCAAAGCGCGTATATCCATATTCATCAAGCTCCGTGGGATCATATGGTTCCAGTCCTGTTGCCACAACAATTGATCCAACATTTTCCACGATCTCTTCATCAGACATATGGAAATTAATGCAGCCTTTTTCGCAAACATCTATACATTTTGCGCATACAGAAGGATTATGACCAAGACATTCATTAATATTGACAACATAGGCGGAAGGAACAGCCTGTGGAAATGGTGTATAAATTGCCTTGCGTGAAGAAAGACCTGCATTAAATTCGTCAGGACGAACTACAGGACAGGCTTTTGCGCAGTCTCCACATGCAGTGCATTCTTTCTCGTCAACATAACGAGCCCGCTTTAAGATTTTTACATCAAAGTTGCCGACATAACCCTGGACATCCACAACCTCGCTCATTGTGTGAAGTGTTATTCGTGGATGCCGACCGGCATCCGTCATTTTTGGCCCGAGAATTCAGATGGAACAGTCCATGGTGGGAAAGGTCTTGTCAAGCTGGGCCATTGTACCGCCGATGGATGGTTTTTTTTCAACAAGGATTACTTCATAACCATTATCAGCAAGATCAAGAGATGCCTGAATGCCGGCAATTCCCCCGCCGATTACAAGTGTGCGTTTTGTCAGCGGTATTGTTTGAGCAACAAGAGGGCAAAGCAGACGCACTCTGGAAATCGCCATTTTTACAAGATTTACAGCTTTTTGTGTTGCAGCATCAGGCTCATTCATATGAACCCAACTGCATTGTTCACGAAGATTGGCCATTTCCAAAAGATAAGGATTCAGCCCTGCGGACTGTATCATCTTTCGAAAAGTAGCCTCGTGAAGCCTGGGCGAACAAGAAGCTACCACAATGCGATCCAGTCTGTGTTCAAGAATGTCTGCTTTGATTTCCTGTTGACCAGGTTCAGAACATGCATATCCTATATCTTTTGAAACAACAACACCGTCAATACCAGAGACTTTATCAGCAACATATTCGCAATTTACTGTCCTGGCAATATTCAGGCCGCAGTGACACACATAAACACCTATCCGCTCAGCCTGATCAGGATTTATTGAAATTTTTTCCGCAACTTTTTCTTTCATTGTTATACCTTATTTCAGCATTTTTAATTATGATCTTTCCTCTTTTATAATTGTACAGCACATCCACCCTTAAGGGAAAAACCTAAAACCCACAACATAATCAAATCAACGACATAACGTCCATGAACTGCTACATCGAATAAATCTCTCTATATATTATACCGTATTTAATACCTAAAGTGATCGGTTCAAGGTTCAGGGTTCAAGGTTCAATGGTTATAATCTATTGACATCCATCACTTTATAGCACAACACTTGGATTAACCTCTTTCACCCATTGGGTGAAACATGCGTGTTATCCCTACTGAGGTATCATCTTTTTGATATCAGACAGTTATAGCTTTTCAACCGTGAACCGTGAACCGCTTAACCCAGATAATATATAAATATAATATATGGGGATAAAAGTATAGATTTTTTTATTTGTTACTATTGCAACATGTTATAGTCGTTTCAAAATAAATCTTATTTTATCGTAACTTAAATACTCAAGTTTCGCACCCTTGATTTTTAGCAATATCAAGACGGTAAGGGTTGAAAATAAATTTTAAAGCAAATATACTACCTGTGTTTTTTACAACAGCTCCAATCAATTAACATAAGCCTGCCATGTTGCACTTTTTCACAAGTCCCTTTCGAATCACAACACAATCGCCGCTGTCCTTATCTCTCAAGACCACAAACTTACAGTCCGGCAGCCGCCATGCCCGCAATTTCAGGGGCAATTGTTTCTCCAGCTCCTGTTTGCCTTCAGAAAAATCAAGGAAATGCCAGGGCTGGCCGCTGCTGCCTCGACGGTACTTTAATATTTCTCGTTCCACAAACGGCTCACCGTTTCTTTCACCAATTGAGAGAAAATAAGTAACCAGCAGCGCATTACTACGCTCACGGAATTTCACTTCAATTTCAATGTTGCCCTTGCAGTTCCGGCTGCGAACTTCACGGAATCCCATACTTCCGCCAAGTTTGATAAGCGCGGTGCGAACATTACTCGCTAATGCCTCTTTTAGAAAAGCAAACACTTGAAACAAGGTTGACTTCCCCGATCCATTTGCACCTACAAGAACACAAAAATGTGGGATATCCAGCATCCTGGTATCCTTAAATGCCTTGAAGTTTTTCAGGCTTATGGATTCTATTATTCATTATTATATCCTGATGTTATATTGCATTTTGACCATCAAAACGTTTTGTCATTCATGCATTCAATGATACGTATGCCGTTGATGATGCATGGAATGTGCCCTGCCTGGCTACATATTTCACATTCTGCATTTCTTCACCTCTTTTTTGTTTTTGCTGGAAATGTTCACAAGCTTCATCAACTTTGTGAGTACGAAAATCCTGCCAGTTATGCTCAAAAGGCTTTCC
>JAFCZU010000556.1 GCA_019314185.1 Deltaproteobacteria bacterium
GGTCTGTAAATTTCATTTTTCACCTTCTAAAAGCATATTTCCCCTACAATATCTGTAATCTTAACACATTAATCTTCAACTAGCAAGAAATACACATAAATCCGAGCCTGTACCGATTCCATCAGGGCCAACGAATAAATTTTCCTCGGAGATATCCTGAGCCAGCCTAATGGACGCCAATCTCAACTAGATAATCAATAACCAATTGAAATGCGACAAGGGCGGGTCCGATGCCTCACCACAATGCTTCGGGGCACCGGATGCCACGTGGCAATTACTTACTCTTCTTTTCTTTTTTCAATTTTCGTTTTTCTTTGGGACTAAGCATGGCCTTTTTCTGTTGTTCTCTTTTGCCTTTATCTTTTTTTCCACTATCGCCCATATCTGTTACTCCTTTTTGAGATATAACAATGATTATTCAATCTGCATAAATAAGGAAAGGCAGACTTCCATCTTATTTTATAACATGGTTCCTTTATAACACGTTCCCGCTGGTTCTTCAACATTTATTCTGAGCCAGCCGAAGTATTGGCCAATTTACCCGATGATCAACAAAGCCAGGTAGGGAATAACATTGAACACAATGACTAATACTTTGTACAGCCCGATAAACGAGTATATCGCCACGTTGAAGGCCTCTCTTGGAATGGAGAACCATTTGCTGTGCATTCGATAGACCCAGTCCCCCGCACAAACACACATCAGCGATGAAAAAATCAGCAAGCCAAGGTTCAGGATCGTGCACCACATAAAAAACGCTCTGATAATGTCGATATCCATAATATTTCTCCTGCTATTATACTAGAGCAGTTTAATTTTTCGTGTTCGCTTTATGCCTGTTGCGGCTTCGGCTGGTGGCATCAGATTTGCTCGTGATATTTCAATAGCACTGCGTAATCTTCTTTGCCAGCCTTGTCCTCACTACGGCCTAAATGCGAACAGAAAATCTTAAAATGCTCTAATCAGCATCAAATTTTAATCACAGCCAATAACTCAATCAAAACCAGCCCGCTGCGTCTGCGAATATTGAAAGGGATATCATGCCCCCGTCATTATGACATAAGAAGTGCAAAAGTCAAAGCGAAAAATTCATAACAATTACGAAATGCTAAAGGCTGATTTTTCAAACTTTTTTTAGGAGGGAGAATAAATTTTCCAAACAAAAACACCCGTTTGGCTACTGTAATCCTATCAAAGTAGTTCCATTGAAGGCGGTAATAATTGAATGTTGCATTTAATTTTACGCTGTTGTATAATCCCGGGACTAAAAATCATGTTTTTTTATCTAATTTGATTCTTTTTTCAATGATTAAAGGTTAGAAGATGTCGAGCAAAAAAAATGAGGTGATTGATAAGGCTGCTGCTATAAAGATTTGCGAATCTATGAGTCCGGTGAAGCAGGACGATCTGATCCCGATACTTCAGGAGGTTCAGGCTGAGTACGGCTATCTGCCTCGGGAGATATTGATGGAGGTCAGTGAGCATACCGGTATCGACGCGAGCGTAATCTACGGGGTCGTAACTTTTTATGAGCAGTTCCATCTTGAGCCTCACGGCAGGCATACCATTCGCTGCTGTCGGGGTACTGCGTGTCATGTAAAAGGCGGCCAGAGTGTTATTCAGGGGGTTAAGCGAACTTTAGGTATTAATGAAGGTGAAACAACAGAAGATATGCTTTTTACTTTTGAGACAGTTGCGTGTCTTGGAGCATGTGCACTGGCTCCGGTAATGGTGATTGATGGTGTTTACTATGGAAAAATGACATCTCGTAGAGCAAAAGCTGTCATCAGCAGTTTAAGCTCTAACCAGGAGGAATCTGGGGAATGAAAAAATTAAAGAATATTTTAGATTTTCATTCATGGAATGAAAGACTCAAGTCAGATTCTGATTTAAGTAAACCTACAATTATGATCTGTGGCGGAACTGGTTGTACGGCATTGGGTTCTCAGGAAGTCTACAAGAGTTTTGAAAAAGAAATTGTTGATATGGGGCTAAGTTCCAGTGTAAATCTTAAAAAAACTGGTTGTCATGGTTTTTGTGAAAAAGGTCCTGTGGTTTTAATATTGCCCGAAAGATTCTTTTATCCTGGAGTTCAGCCGGAGGATGTAAAGGAAATTTTACAGCAGACAGTAGTTGAGGGTAAGGTAATCGATCGTTTGTTGTATGTTGACCCTGTGAGCGGCCAGAAAATTACGTATGAACATGATGTACCTTTTTATGCACTCCAACAAAGGAATGTTTTCCGCAACAATGGTAAGGTAGACCCTGTTGATATTGAGGATTATATTTTAAATGACGGCTATATCGCTTTTGTTAAGGTGCTTAAAGATTAAAAAAATGATGAAGTTATAGGTG
>JAFCZU010000557.1 GCA_019314185.1 Deltaproteobacteria bacterium
CGATAAATATGCTTCAGTTCAATGGTGAGCAGTTCGGTAAGACCAAGCGCTTTGCTGCTGAAAAAATAAACCGACTCATAATATTGCTGCAAAATGCTCCATTCATCTTGCTTTGCCACCGGAGAGAGCTGATGCAGATCGCCGATCACAAGCAGTTGCACCCCGCCGAATGGCGAATTATTACGACGATGGCGACGCAACGCAGCATCCACCGCGTCTAATAAATCCGCCCGCACCATACTTATTTCGTCAATAACCAGCAAATCAAGGCTTTGTATAATCCGCTTTTTTTCTTTGCTGAACCTGAACTGGCGCTGCTTATTGCGCTCGTATGTCTCGCTGCCCGGCACAAATGGGCCGAAGGGCAGCTGAAAAAAAGAATGGAGTGTCACCCCGCCCGCGTTAATAGCCGCGACACCGGTTGGAGCGGTGATAATCATCCGCTTCGCCGTATTCTTATGCAGATTATGGAGAAAGGTTGTTTTGCCGGTGCCCGCTTTACCCGTCAAAAAAATATTGCAGTTAGTGTGCTGAACAAAGTCGTTGGCAAGTTGCAGTTCATTGTTTGTGGTGGACATAGTTTTCCTCGTCATACGCATTCTTGAAGAATTCACTTGTTTTTTGATCAATCCCGCCTCGCGGGTATATTTCTTCATCCAGGATGATATCTGAGATAGAGATTCTAATTGCTGTTTTTGTCATGGCTATGAATTTATAGGATGTCCCCTATACCACCTTCTCAAGCAAAATCGCCACAATCCTCTCCGCAGCTCTGCCATCCCACAGCTCTGGAATCCGACCTTTTTTCCTTTTGCCGTTTTTAATGTTTCTATAAGATTCAAGGATAGCTTTGCCGGAAGCCCCTATTAAAGTATTTGTGCCTTCATCGACAGTAACAGGCCTTTCCGTATTTTCTCTTATGGTAAAGCAGGGAATACCAAGGCCGGTTGTCTCTTCCTGAAGACCTCCGCTGTCTGTAAAAACACATAAGGAATCTTTCCAGAGATAGAGAGCATCCTGATATCCAAGGGGTTCTAATTCTATTATGTTTTCAGATAATCTAATATTAAATTTATCTAACATCTTCCTTGTCCTGGGATGAACGGGAAAGATTATAGGGGTCTCTTCCGCTATAGAATTCAGGGCATCGGTTATCTCCAGAAGCTTTTGCTTTTCATCCACATTTGATGGCCGGTGAAGAGTCATAAAAATATATTCACCTAATCTCTCTTTAAGATCATAATTTGAAAAGGAAGACGGATCAGCCTTAATAACCTTATCATGCTGATAAAAAAGGTTATCAATCATTACATGGCCAACATAATAAATGGCTTCGGAAGACTTCCCCTCTTTAAGAAGATTTTCTTCGCCGTTTCTCTCTGTGATGAAAAAATAATCGGTAATGGAATCCGTCACCATGCGATTAATCTCTTCAGGCATGGAAAGATCAAAACTTCTGAGTCCCGCTTCCACATGAGCGACTTTAATTAAAAGCTTTTTAGCCACAATGCTGCATGCAAGGGTTGAATTTACATCACCCACCACAATAACTACATCAGGCTTTTCAGAAAGACAGACCTTTTCAAAGGCCACCATGATTTTTGCCGTCTGATCGGAATGAGATCCGCTTCCGGCATTTAAGAAATAATCAGGTTTCGGAATCCCAAGATCCTTAAAAAAAGTCTCCGACATATTGAAATCATAATGCTGACCGGTGTGGACCAGTTTATATTTGAGATTTGAGTCGTTTTTAGACTCTATTGCCCGTATTATGGGAGCAATCTTCATGAAATTAGGTCTTGCGCCGGCAACAAGCAGTATCTCCATTTTTATCCTTTGTACTTCGTGATAAATAAAATTAATGTGTCGGCATGGGCTTATAAAATTTAAACCACAACCTGCCATAAATCTGAACAGGCTTGAGGTATTTGACAGTATGAAAGAGACGAGGCAAATTCATTTAAAATTGGCCACAGAACCACGCAGAAAAACGCAGACAATACTTTATATGTATATCTATACGATTTTACCGCTCATTCATTTTCCTTTAGATTCAATACCATCCGCTTGATCTCTGCCTTGGGATGTTTAAAATTCACCAAAAGCCCAACCTTTATCCCAGTTGCTTTCAGATAATTCAAAAGCTGTGTCTCATGAATTTTGTTTATATTTTCCACAGCTTTGAGTTCAAGAATAACTTTGCCCTCAACGAGAATGTCGGCAAAATATTCTCCAACAACTTTACTCAAGTTTCGCACCCTTTAATTTAGCCAAAGCGTTAGACGGCAAGGGCTAAAAATAAATTTTAAACCGAAATATACTGCCTGTGGTTTTTACAACGGCGCCAATCAATTA
>JAFCZU010000558.1 GCA_019314185.1 Deltaproteobacteria bacterium
TCCCGATATGCTTTTGTTCTGTGCTTTTCAGTTTGACGATGAAGCGGCCAAAGATATTGACGAACTCACTCCTGAAATTGCCGGTATGCAGCTATTAAAAGCCCAGATGAATGCAGATATGTTTACCGATGATCTGCGTAAAAAACGCTCAAGCAATGAAAGCTTCTGGCTGGTGGGTCAGCCTGATGTAAAGGTTCATAAACAAAAAGACGGCAAGGCGCAGGTGGAAGTGATGGGTTTTGACTATTACAATCCAAAAACCGGCAATGTGGAAAGCGGAGGTAAAAAGAACATTGCCATGTGGATGCTGGATACTGATTATGACAACCGGTCGCTTTTTCCATCACAGGTGTTCTTCCCAATGGCAGGAGCAAAGGACGGATGGACAAAACTGGCCAGGAACTTAAAAGCTGCAATAGACGAAGAAAAAATTGAAGCTTTTAAAGGCACAACCTCGCTTGAGTTTGAGCCAGGAAATACAATTGCAGTAAAAATCATTGATGATCGCGGGATTGAATCCCTGCGGGTAATAAAGGTGGCATAATGGCAGGCAGAGTTGAAAATATAAATAAGGATATATTACGTCAATGCCGTGAGCAGATTGGTTTGAGTCTTCCTGTCGTTGTAAAAAAAGTGGCAAAGATTGCAGACATAGAGCAGGGAGACCATAAGCCTACCTTCAAACAACTTGATACCCTTGCAGAGTTGTACAAGGTTCCTCGTTGGGTATTTATTTCCGACACCTTACCTGAAAAATATCAATTTGCCAGGTCAATTCCTGTATTCCGACAATTTGCAGATAAGAATGCGGATATTTTCAGTGATTATAAAGTTCGTAGTTTGACAACAAAAGTTGAAAGATTTCGTGAGCTTATCTTGGAGTTATACGATGATATAAATGAGACAGTGGCTCCATTTAATCCGCCTGATTTAAAAAGCAATCTCTCTATAGACTTAACAACGAATCTAATACGAGACTGGTTGGGTGCGCCAACTGAAAGCTATCCCTTTACTAATTGGAAAGAAATGCTTGAAGAACAAGGTGTTTTTGTTTTTATGACGAGTAAATACAAAGGTTGGTCTCATATAGACAAAAAAGTATTTAGAGGATTGGCTGTTTATCATTCTACATTACCTATTATCATAGTTAATGATTCCGATGCTAATAAAGCACAATCATTCACATTATTCCACGAATTAGGGCACTTGCTTAGAAAAGAAAGCGCAATTGATAACTGGGATGGGTATTCTGAACAAGTTGAAAAATGGTGCGATGAATTTTCTGGCAATTTGCTAATGCCAACTGATCAAATTAGACCGAAGGCTCAGATTGTAAATGATTTAGATGATGTAAAGAATATCGCTAAACAATTTAATGTAAGTTCTTATGCTTGTCTGGTACGTTTACGGCAGTTAAACCTTATAACCCAATCAACATATAACGGTTTTGAAGCACAGTTAAAAAATGAGTACAGAGAAAGAACAAAAAAAATGAAAGATAGCCCCGGAGGGCCATCAAGAAACCGTCCTAAGGAGGTTTTTGCTCAATATGGCCGTATTTATTCAAGAGCAATTTTTCAGGCGTATTACAATCAAGACCTGGGGCTGAAGAAACTCTGCCAATTATTTGATTTAAAAAGACCCTCTTATGCATTGGAGCTGGAGGGGCAGATTTGAAAACGAGATACTGTGTAGATGCCAATATTTTTATTTCAGCCTGGTATGTAAGTTACCCAAAAAGTGTTTTCCCTTCCCTTTGGGAAAGACTTATACAATTAAAAGATGACATTGTTTTAATACAACCGATTTATGATGAAATTGAACCTTTTTCATCAGCTGATAAAAAAATACAGGCGGCTAAAAAAAGAAATAAATACCCTCTAAGAATGTGGCTGGAAGAAAACGAGTTTGTTGAAACTCCTATTAATGACCAAGTCAATTTTGCCTCTTTAGATTTAGAAAAAAAGTATGAAACAAATGATATATCAAAAGGTGCAGGACAAAAGGACATTACTTTGATTGCGTATGCTAAGAACACAGGCAATAAAGTAGTAACCTTTGAAGCAAAGCAACGTCAAAAACCTGATAAAAAATGCAATTATAAAATTCCATTAATCTGTTCTGAAGAAGATGTAGGCTGCATTGATTTTGTGACAATGCTTGAAAACCTTGCGATAAGGATTTAATTTGATGGCAAAAAATATTGACAAGCTGATTATAAACAGCCCTTACAAAGAACCAAAACAGCATTGGTCTTACGACAGGGAAAACAGAGATTTTAATATTAAAGAAGGCAGAAGACCTGCGGGTTATGTCATGGCCACACCAAACTCAAGAGCCTTTGACGATCCG
>JAFCZU010000131.1 GCA_019314185.1 Deltaproteobacteria bacterium
GATGAAGATTCCAGGGACGATCTTTATGATGCCATGAAAAATAAATTATATTTGCCGCCTAAAAATTCTTCCGTATATTTTGATGAAATGTTTTAATAAAGAAAACATAGCGCAGGGTAATATATTCCGTTGCCTGTAGTTTTGTTTACAAGAAGAGCGATGGTTTTAATAATGGAAAAAAAGGAGATTATATCATGCAGAAAGTAACTGAAGCTATGTGAAAAGTTTTTACAGGGAAAGCAATAAAAAGGAGGAGACAATGGATAAATATGTGTGCACGGTGTGCGGCTATGTTTATGACCCGAAGCAGGGAGATCCTGACAATGGTGTTGAATCTGGGACAAAATGGGAAGATGTGCCTGATGACTGGGAATGTCCGGTGTGTGGAGCTTCCAAGGATGAGTTTGAAAAGGAATAAGAAATCCTTGGAAATAGAAAAAAATACTGCGTTGGGGGGTAATGGACTTGAACGCCAGAGATCTAAGGATTCAAGTAGAGGAAATAATTCGAGTTAACCAATTTACTATATTGGAAAGAGGTATAATTGTATATGATTTTCAATTTTTTAACTAAGATTTTTGGAAGTAAAAACGAGCGGGAGTTGAAAAAGTTTCAACCCATGATTGAAAGGATTAATGCTCTGGAACCTTCTACGCAGGCGATGAGCGATGAACAGCTTAAAGGCCGGACTTTATTATTCAAAGAACGTGTCGAAAAAGGCGAGTCTCTTGAAGATGTTTTGCCGGAAGCTTTTGCAACGGTCAGAGAAGCGTCGATGCGCACACTCAAAATGCGGCATTTTGATTCGCAGCTTATTGGCGGTATGGTTCTTCATAACGGTAAGATTGCTGAGATGAAAACAGGCGAGGGGAAAACTTTAGCAGCTACCCTTCCTGTATATTTAAATGCCGTTTCAGGCAGAGGCGCGCATGTTATTACTGTGAACGACTACCTCGCAAGGCGTGATACGGAATGGATGGGACAAATTTATAATTTTCTTGGTCTTTCGGTTGGCAGCATTTTACATGGAATGGATGATGCGGCGCGTAAAAAAGCTTATGGCGCGGATATTACTTATGGAACAAATAATGAGTTCGGTTTTGACTATTTACGGGATAACATGAAATTTGACAACGTCTCAATTGTTCAGCGGGAACTCAATTTTGCGATAGTGGATGAGGTGGACAGTATATTGATTGATGAGGCAAGAACACCGCTTATCATATCAGGCCCAGCTGAAAAATCGACCGATCTTTACTACCAGATCAATAAAATAATACCGAAACTTATTCATGACGAAGATTATAAAATTGATGAAAAGGCCAAAACAGCGGTTCTGACCGATAAAGGGACGGCAAAAGCTGAAAATGCCCTTAAAGTAGATAACCTGTATGATCCTAAATGCATTGAACTTCTTCATCATACTAATCAGGCTTTAAAAGCCCATACACTTTTCAAGAGAGATGTTGACTATATTGTCAAGGATGGAGAGGTTATTATTGTAGATGAATTTACAGGTCGTTTGATGCCCGGACGTCGGTATAGTGAAGGACTGCATCAGGCGCTGGAAGCAAAGGAAAACGTAAAGATAGAAAACGAGAATCAGACACTCGCCACGGTTACCTTTCAAAATTACTTTCGGATATATAATAAGCTCGCGGGGATGACAGGTACGGCTGATACTGAAGCGTCTGAATTTAAAAAGATTTATAATCTTGATGTGGTTGTTGTGCCCACAAACCAGCCCATGATAAGGACCGATTTTCCGGATGCTATATACAAGACGAGGAAAGAAAAATTCGAAGCGGTGATGGATGAGATAACAGAGCTGAATAAAAAAGAGCAGCCGATTCTGGTGGGTACAATTTCCATCGATGTTTCGGAAGATTTCAGCAAAAAATTGAAAAAGAAAGGCATTAAACATACTGTGCTCAATGCAAAAAACCATGAAAAGGAGGCCGAAATTATTTCCATGGCAGGTCAGAAAGGGTCGGTTACTATTTCGACCAACATGGCCGGACGAGGTACAGATATAGTGCTTGGCGAAGGTGTAACTGAACTTGGAGGACTTCATATAATCGGCACGGAAAGGCATGAAAGCAGGCGTATTGACAATCAGCTCAGAGGCCGATCCGGAAGACAGGGAGATCCGGGCTCGTCCCGTTTTTATCTTTCACTCGAGGATGATCTTTTGCGGATATTCGGTGGAGAGCGGATGACAGGGATTATGAATAAATTGGGTATGGAAGAGGGGGAGCCGATTGAACATAATCTGATTAGCAGGGCAATTGAAAATGCGCAGGCAAAGGTTGAGGGACACAACTTTGATATTCGGAAGCAGCTTATAGAATATGATGACGTTATGAACCAGCAGAGGGAGGTTATATACAGGCAGCGCCGTGAAGCTCTTGAAGGGAAAGACCTGAAAAGTTCCATTTTAGATATGATTTGCGAACAGGCTGAAGAGATTGCAGATATTTTTGCGGACGACAAGGTTTTGCCTGAAGAATGGGATATGGAAGGGATTAATGAATCTGTATTTAAACGCTTTAGCTTTCTTCTTGATAAGATTGATGATGATACATTAGATGGATTGACCGGGGAGGGGTTGGCACAGTTGATCTCAGACGCGGCCATAAGTGTATATGATGAAAGGGAGGCTCAGATAGGGGCGGAAGATTTCAGGAATCTGGAGAGGATTGTCGTGTTGCAGACTGTGGACAATCTGTGGAAAGATCACCTCCTTAGCATGGATCATCTGAAAGAGGGCATCGGTTTAAGAGGCTATGCTCAACAGGACCCTCTAATTGTTTATAAAAAAGAAGGCTTTGAGATGTTTCAGGACATGATCTTCAGGATCAAGAAAGAGAGTGTTGGGATTTTGTTCAGAATTCAGATAACAGAGCCTGAAAGGATAGATGATTTAAGGCGGTCTGAGGAACAGAACCTTGTATTTTCGAGCGGGGATGATGCTGATGTAAAGAAGAAACCGGTCAGGCGTACTGAAAAAAAGATCGGTAGAAACAGTCCGTGTCCCTGTGGAAGCGGAAAGAAATATAAAAAGTGCTGCGGAAGGTAAAGATAGAAGTCGGAAATCGGAAGTCGGAAGTCGGAGGTAGGGGCTGGCCCTCGTGCCTGCCCAATTCAGGGATCGGAAGTTAGAAAGAGGATAGAGGCGGGTTTAAAACCCGCCAGTACAAAGCTATGGGTAAATGCAGTTCTGAAACAGATGATAGTGTATTTTCAGAGACCCTGGATGAGATCAAAGAGCCATCCATGTACAGGGTGTTGATTCATAATGATGATTATACCTCTATGGAGTTTGTTGTTGAAATCCTTGTATCGGTATTTAATAAATCGCTTGAAGAAGCTATAAGAATTATGCTGAAAGTTCACAGGGAAGGGATCGGATTTTGCGGTGTTTATATATATGATGTTGCTGAAACAAAGGTTCGAACAGTTGAGACACGGGCAAGGGGAAATGGTTTTCCGCTTAAATGTTCCATGGAAAGAGACCTTTAAAATAAGGATTAAGGGCTGTAGTGCAAGGTTTCAGCCTTGTGTGTAAGTCGGGTTGACTATGGTTATGCAAGTTGTACTTTTTGTAAAGGTTTTGGGAAGAGATTGAATTATGATAAGTAAAGAACTAAGCGCGACGCTCGGTTTTGCGATCAGAGAAGCCAAGACAAGGCGTCATGAATATGTATGTGTAGAGCATGTCCTTTTTGCTATTTTGTACGACAGCACCGGTGCTGAAATTATTGAGAGTTGCGGCGGCAGCATCGAAAATATAAACAGCACGCTTGAGAAGTTTTTCAGTAAGCAGTTGAAGAGCATTCCCGAAGGGACAGAATATGTGCTCCAGCAGACAAACGGCTTTCAAAGAATAATTCAGAGAGCTGTTAATTATGTGCGTTCAGCAGAGAAGCAGGAGGTTGCTGTTGGAGACATACTTGCTTCCATTTTTCAGGAAAAGGATTCCCATGCCGCGTATTTCCTGACAAAAGAAGGGATTACACGTCTTGATATTTTAAGCTATATTTCTCATGATACTTACAATGCTCCCTTTCAGGACAAACCAGACGGATTCGCTAAACCCGGCAAAAGAGAAAAGAAAAAGATAGATCCACTCGAGGCTTTTACGATAGATCTTGTAAAAAGCGCTTCCCTTGGGAAATTAGATCCGCTTATCGGTCGTGGATTTGAACTTGAACGCACCATTCAGGTTCTCTGTAGAAGACGGAAGAATAATCCTGTATATGTAGGAGAGCCGGGCGTTGGGAAAACCGCAATGGTTGAAGGGCTGGCTATAAAGGTGCATGAAGGCTCTGTTCCTGACCTGATCAAAGATGTCGGTATTTTTTCACTCGATCTTGGGGGACTTCTATCCGGGACTAAATTCCGCGGCGACTTTGAGCAGCGTTTAAAAGGGGTTCTTGCGGCGCTGAAGAAGAAAAAGAACGCCATTTTGTTTATTGACGAGATTCATACAATTGTCGGGGCTGGGGCCACAAGCAGCGGTTCCATGGATGCATCAAATATATTAAAACCGGTCCTTGCAACAGGTGAGCTGTGCTGCATAGGGTCTACAACTTATGAGGAGTTCAAGAATCATTTTGAAAAGGACCGCGCTTTATCGAGACGTTTTGAGAAGATTGAAATTGCAGAGCCGACTGTTTCAGAAACATTTAAAATATTAAAAGGTCTGAGATCCGTTTATGAGCAGCATCATGGCATTATTTATACTGATCAGGCTCTTAAGGCCGCTGCTGAACTGTCTGCCAAATATATTAATGACCGTTTTCTGCCGGACAAGGCAATAGATGTGATAGACGAGGCCGGGGCGTTTGTAAGGCTTTCCGGCCATTTTAGGCGAAAAAGGATCAATCCTTCTGATATTGAAAAAATCGTTGCCAAAATAGCGAGAGTGCCGGCCATAAGTGTGTCAACATCTGATAAGGCAAAATTAGAGAATCTTGAAGACAGGCTGAAACAGCTGGTTTTTGGGCAGGATGCAGCTATTAAATCCCTTGCCACTTCAATAAAACGTTCTCGCGCGGGCCTTGGTGTTCCCGACAATCCTATCGGGTCATTCATGTTTGCCGGCCCAACCGGCGTTGGAAAAACAGAGGTATCCAGACAGGTTGCAAATGTTCTTGGGATAAATTTTTTACGTTTTGATATGAGCGAATATATGGAAAAGCACTCTGTTGCCAGGCTTATAGGCGCTCCTCCCGGGTATGTGGGTTTTGAGCAGGGAGGACTTCTTACAGACGGCATAAGGAAACATCCATACAGCGTTTTACTTTTTGATGAAATTGAGAAAGCTCATCAGGACATGTATAATATTTTACTCCAGGTTCTGGACCATGCAACCCTGACAGACAATAGCGGGAAGAAGGCAGATTTTAGAAAAGTAATTATTATTATGACTTCAAATGTCGGTACGAGGGAGATGGGCGTTCAGACAATCGGCTTTGGCGAATCCGGGTTTGATGATGAATCCAAAGGCATGAAAGCGGTCGAAAAATTTTTCAACCCGGAATTCAGGAATCGTCTTGACGGAATAATTCATTTTAATTCATTAACGCCTGATATTATGGAAAAGGTTGTTGATAAGTTCATGGCGGAGATTAACGGGCAGCTTGTTGCTAAAAAGGTTTTTCTCACTATTTCTTCCAAGGCACGGACATGGCTGGCAAAAAAAGGATATGATCAGCAATATGGAGCAAGGCCTCTTTCCAGATTGTTGCAGACAGAAATAAAGGATATACTCTCTGAACAGATTCTTTTTGGTAGGCTTGAAAAGGGCGGCAGGGTTTCTATCGATGTAAAAGATGACAGGCTGAGCTTTGTATATGGATAGGGGTCGGAGGTTGGAGGTCGGCAGTCGGCAGTCGGAGGTCAGAGGTCGGAGGTCAGAGGTCAGAGGTCAGAGGTAGGGGGAGTTTTGAAGAATGCGAATTAATTCTGCAAAAGATCTCAAGGTATATAAGAGGGCATATTTGCTTGCGATGGATTGTGGGTGCTTGTCAGAGGTAGACCATCGTCGTATGACCAGTTGGGGTCTATGCTTAATAATCCAGCCTTATTTTTGATCAAAGATCGTTGAGTTTTTCTGACATCTGACGTCAGACGTCTGACATCTGGATTTTCATAATGCCAATTTTTCTATTGTCTGATGAAATAAAGTTTCCCCCTCCTCAGCTTGCGCAAAAGGATGGTTTGTTAGCGGCTGGCGGTGATTTAAGCCGGGATCGCCTTTTGCTTGCTTATAAAATGGGTATCTTCCCATGGTATTCAGAGCCGGAGCCTGTTTTGTGGTGGTCTCCTGATCCGCGTCTTGTCCTCTATCCTGATGATATAAAGATTTCAAAAACCCTGAAAAAAATTATACACAAAAATATATTTCATATAACAATTGATCAGGCTTTCAGGCAGATTATAACTTCATGCGCCCGGATTCGGTCGCAGAACAATGAAGAAACCTGGATTGTTGATGATATGATAAAATCTTACTGCAAGCTTCACGAGTCAGGTTTTGCGCATTCAGTGGAGGCGTGGCATGAAGGGGATCTGGCCGGAGGATTATATGGTGTTTCCCTTGGAAGATGTTTTTTCGGAGAATCGATGTTTACACGAATCAGTAATGCTTCAAATGTGGCTTTTGTCTTTCTCGTGGAGTACCTTAAATCGCTGTCGTTTGATATGATAGACTGCCAGGTGTCCTCAGAACACTTAATCCGTTTTGGGGCCAAAGAGATACCGAGAGAGCGGTTTTTGCGTGAGCTTGAACAATCATTGGAAGCGCCTACTAAAACAGGCCGGTGGGGATAACCTTAAAGGTTTAATAAATACTTAGTTTTGAATTAAAAAACACTAATACTTTTGCATTACGGAAGGCCATCTGCCGCGCAAAACGAACTGTGGACTCATATATAGCTGATCTCAGGGCCGCAACACAGTTGGGCATCATTTTAAATTTTGTCTCTGAACACAGATATTGCATTACCTCAATCCATAGCAGATGACATGCGGATTTTTTTGGAGAAACTATCTGACGAGCCGCCTGATTTGAAAAATCTGGGAATACGCAATGCAGCGTTGTCAAAGGTAATCGCTAATCTTAAAAAGATTTACAACCTTTAATGGCGGAGTCATGTTTGGCTGTTTTTGATAGTATGATCCAAAAAAATCTCGATAAATTAGACAAATACTGCATTTCCCGGTTGTTAATGGACAATAATTTTGACCCACTACCGGACAATAAAACTGACCCACCCCCAGGAACTTAGTTTAAATTGATTTTTTGTTTCAGCCGATAGCTTTCTCCACCCATCATAAAAATATGTGAATGATGGATAATGCGGTCTACAATCGGAACGGCCACATTGTCATCAAAGAAAAAGTCACTCCAGTTCGTAAGGTTCTTGTTCATAGGCAGATATTCCAGCTCATCAATTACAAGCGTATCAAATTTTGATATCATATTGATTTTCTTTTTTAACTCTCCTTTTGCTTCAGCAAGATCAAGCAACTCAATCAGTTCCAGGGCTGTTGTAAACATAACCTTGTATCCGGCATGGACAGATTTATAGCTGACACCGATGGATAGATGAGTTTTGCCAACACCGGGAGGCCCGATAAAAACGATATTTTCACGGTTATCGATATAAGAAAAATCAAGCAGCCGATTGATATGCATTTTGACCAAGCACGCTGTAATTTTGCTCAACATTTGATGTGTCAAGTTGTTCAAATATGTCCTCGTAAACAAAACATAGATGATCAGATGGTAGTAAATCAAAGACATTGGTGGCAAACAGCGATCTTTGATTAAACTCAACAGTGTCTTTTTTGAAAGGAATCAGCATTGCGGTACTCCTTATTTACGTAAGCGCTCAATAAACCGCATCTTCACATAGCCAGGTATCCATGTCATATTGGACCAAAACTTATAAAAAAGGTGGAGGTTCATTATGGCAAAAGCAAAGCAGACCCTTAA
>JAFCZU010000132.1 GCA_019314185.1 Deltaproteobacteria bacterium
CTGAAGACGGGGGGACTACTACAATAAGTCTCAATTTTAGCCTTTCCTCCAGCACATCCGGTTCCGGCACCATCGCTTGGTCCTGGACCGATGGCTACTATTATTGCAATGGGGGAAATAATATTTTTATGACAAAACAACTTGATAGTAGCGGCGGCAATTTGGTTACATCCGACCTGTGGATCAAAGCTGTTATCAATACTGAAGAAAAAGGCCCTATTGAGGCGGTCTGGCAAAAGGGTGGGGAAGACACCACCTCTCGCGGAGATCGTGTGATTTGGGGTCATTTCTATGCCAGCCCTTCGGATGTAACCTGGGGAAGCCAGAACAACCCGGATCTATTTGTGAAAATCTGGTTTGATGTGAGCGGGAGGGTCGATGTGAACTACTTCCATGTGTCAGTGCCTGATATTGAAGTTTACTCAGACTATCCGTATGACGGCAGTCCAAATGAATATGGCACAACCACCATGTCCCGAAGGTACATCAGGCAATATTACGAAAATAGCCAGAGTTATTCTGACGAGAATTACGAGGACGGGAATCCCCCTTCGGGATATTTCCCAGCGGGCAACCCTTCAGGCTATTCCACGATCAATGATCTCAGGATCGGTAGCATAATCAATACTGTTGAGAAGGGCCCCATTGATGGACTTTGGCAGTTGGGTGGACAGGATATCACGGCCCGTGGTGATCAGGTGGTATGGGGCCATTTTTATGCCAGCCCTGATGATGTAACCTGGGGCAGCGAGAATAATCCTGATCTTTTTGTTAAGATCTGGTTTGATGCAGGCGGTAGAATTGATGTCAACTATTTTCATGTTTCTGTCCCGGATATAGAGATATGTTCGGATTATCCTGAAAATAACACTTATGATAAAATGGGAACAACTATTCTGAGTGATCGATATATCAGGCATGAATTTCAGCGTGGAACTACAAATGAACAAAGTTGGAATATCGTCGGGACATGGTATGCAACACGTATTGACGGGTCCTTAGATCCTGAAGGGAACCCACTTGAAGTGACGGGTGATGTCAGTACATGGGTCTTTAATAGTGATGGTACGTATTCCTGGTTCCTTCACGCACCGCCTTATTATTACCTGGATGATACTGGAACCTATACATATGAAAATGAATGGATTGTACTGAATGGCATGGTTTCCGCACTTCCAGCAAAGGGTTATATTGAGTGCCCCATAAACAGCAGGAGTTTTACTTTTCTGGACGATGATAATGACCGGTGGATATATGAATTAAATGAATGATCAGGTGGCTTGTGATAAATTCATAGTATCAGAAATTTGAAAACTCATAAAATATAAAAAAGGATGTCTTCTATCCAGCTATCCTATATTTTGGAATTTACTCCAAAGATAGCCGGAAAATATTTGCAGACATGAATAACACCTGCGTTCTTTCCGCAATACGTCACTTCAGCTATCGTTTAGCACCAAAAGAAGGCTATTCGGCTTGTTTACGATTTTGCATGGAAACAATTCACCCACCGGGCTTTTGTTCAACCAAACAGCCAAATGATTGGGAGCGTATTTAATACTTGTTTGTCATGAAGGTGCCAGTGTGCTATCGATTTACCACAAATCCTTTCCCATGAAGAAGAGATTGTCTCATCCCAGGGTCTTGCTTTTCCATATTCCTCTGATGGCTTTGTTACTTATTTGCATAGTCTTCGGTTACGGCCGCCTGAGGTCTGAATTTTACACCAGAAGCGCATTGGATGCCCAAAAAGACAAAGATTGGGGCCTTGTGATAAGTGAAATCAATCAAGCGGACTCTTTGTTTTATAACATGGACCCAATGTCAACGCCTCTACCCTGGTACAAAGGCGTTGCCAACTTCTCGCTTGGCAATATAGAAAAAGCATTTGATGACTTCAAAAGGGCTTACAAAATTCATCCTAACCATATTCATGTGTTAAATAATCTTGGAACTTGCTATGAGTTGTTGGGGGATCATAAGAATGCAGTGAAGTTCTACCACAGAGTCCTTGCGATATCTCCAAGATTTGATGCGGCTCTTATTAATCTGCGTGTGGTCCGTACCTCGGATGATTCTGATCCCACTTCGCCTGATGCCACTCCTAACAGGGAACAGGCAACATGATTACGGATCATGGCTATCATCAATACTGTGGAAAAAGGACCTATTGATGCTGTCTGGCAGAAGGGTGGGGAAGATACTACTTTTCGAGGTGATCTGGTCATATGGGGGCATTTCTATGCCAGTCCATCGGATGTAACCTGGGGAAGCCAGGACAACCCGGATCTTTATGTTAAGGTCTGGTTTGATGTGCGTGGTAGGGTGGATGTAAACTTTTTCCATGTCTCCGTGCCGGGCATTGAAGTCTATTCTGATCTTACAAATTATGGCACCTATAATCAGAAAGGAACAACCGTTATGGAGAATAGATACATAAGGCATGAATATTAGAGGTGGCAAAATAGAAGTTCAAGGGGATCAGGAGACAGGGATCACCTGTACTGCAGAGTCTATCTGGCTTGGAACAGAATGAACGGCTGCCAAAGAAGTTTTCCCGGCATAGCAGCTTTCTTCAGTATTTGAAGGAGGAAAAAATAGTTTTGAAATTCTTATACGAAAAAAAGCATTAGGGAGGCCAAAATGAAAAAGATTGTGGGATTATTGGTGGTTTTGGTGTTGGGCGTTGTTAACCCCAATATTATTATTGCAGCAGGAGAATGGTTCCAAAAAACTAGCGGGGCTACGGCAAGGACAGACCACACGGCCGTGGTCCATAATGGCAAAATGTATGTATTTGCGGGGGATGATCATAATTCTGGTATCCTGAACGATTTATGGGAGTATGACATTGCAACTGATAGTTGGACTCAAAAAACCAGTGGACCCGTCTCAAGAGATTGCCATAGTGCAGTCGTCTACAATGGCCAAGTCTATATATTTGGTGGATATCAGTACGAAGAGCCTCACAGAGTAAATGATGTATGGAAGTACGACATTACTAACAACAGTTGGACTCAAAAGACGAGCGGGGCAACTGGCAGATGTAACCATACTGCAGTAATGTATGATGGGAAAATATACATATTTGGGGGCAATGACAATGATAGAATAACCCTGAACGATTTATGGGAGTATGATATTGCAACTGACATCTGGACTCAGAAAACCGGTGCTCCTGTTGCCAGGAGAGCACATACTGCGGTGGCTTATAATGGGAGGATGTATATATTTGGGGGCTCGGATAATAATGACGTCATTTCAGATGAGTTATGGGCGTATGACTTTGCCACCGATAGCTGGACTCAGAAAACTGACGCCCCTGTTTCGAGAGCAGACCATTCTGCAGTAGTCTATAATGACAAGAAGTACATATTTGGCGCGGGATATATAGATGATCAGGGAAACATAGTTCTTTGTAATGAGTTGTGGGAATACGACTTTGCAACTGACGGCTGGTCTCAACAGACAAGTATCGGTATTTCGCCAAGTGAAAGAGCAACGCATACTGCGGTAGTTTGTAACGACAAGATGTACATATTTGGCGGGGGAATATCTTACGAAAATGAAACATGGGAACATGTCAATGATTTATGGGCCTACGAGTTTGACGGCAACGGTGGCGGTGGCAATTTCGTTACATCTGACCTGTGGATCAAAGCTGTCATCAATACTGAAGAAAAAGGACCCATCGAGGCGGTCTGGCAAAAGGGTGGGGAAGACACCACCTCCCGGGGGGATCGGGTGATCTGGGGTCATTTCTATGCCAGCCCTTCGGATGTCACCTGGGGCAGTGAGAACAATCCAGATCTTTTTGTCAAGATCTGGTTTGATGTGAGCGGAAGAGTAGATGTGAACTTCTTCCATGTATCGGTACCGGACATAGAGGTTTACTCAGACTACCCCTACGATGGCACGCCGGATGAACATGGAATCACCACTATGTCCCGAAGGTACATCAGGCAGTATTACGAAAATAGCCAGAGTTATTCTGACAAGAATTATGAGGATGGAAATCCCCCTGCTGGATATTTACCCATCGGCGATCCTTCGGGTTATTCGACCATCAATGATCTCAAGATTGGTGCTATAATCAATACTGTAGAGAAGGGATCCGTTGATGCGGTGTGGCGTCTTGGCGGACAAGACACTACCTCCCGCGGTGATCAGGTAGTATGGGGCCATTTTTATGCCGATCCTTCTGATGTAACCTGGGGCAGCGAGAATAATCCTGATCTTTTTGTTAAGATCTGGTTTGATGTGAGCGGGAGGGTGGATGTCAACTACTTCCATGTTTCCGTGCCTGATATTGAGATCTACTCTGATTTCCCCGATGAAGGCGCTTATGACCAGCAGGGAACTACCATCATGGATAATAGGTATATCAGGCATGAATATTCGAGCAGTGTCGGCGTTACAGGAAAATGGAATGGAACGTGGGAAAGCTCAATTTATGGATTAGGTGGTACCTTTACTACAAACATAATACAGCAGAGTTCAACTTTGAGTGGATCAATTGATATCCCTGATATAGGCATGTTTGATGCGGGTTTAAAAGGAACGGTTGATGGAAATACCATTACTTTCGGTGACATAGAAGATCAAATTACGTTTACCGGTACGGTTAGCGGAGATTCATCCTCCGGAACTTATGTCTATTCCTCTCTAAGCGATAATGGAACTTGGCAGGCTACAAGAGAGTAACGGAGCTTCAGTCAGATGGCAAGATCGTGGTGGCCGGTTGTGATAGTAGCTATTAGCAGTTATGTTTACATGGTTCGCTGATCATGGATACATCAGCATGAATACTAAGGAAAGGCTGTGAGGATGAGCACCGAAGTTGAAGCCCCAATGGTGGAAGCCATCATTTTGACCTGGAACAAAAAAGATTATGTGACGCGATTGCTCAAGCAGCTTAAGGATATTGACTATCCAGCCAAGAGACTTGGAATAACGGTCGTTGACAATCACTCCACGGATGGGACGATCCAGAAGATAGAGGCTTTTTATCCCTCAGTCAACCTGATCAAGAATCGGGAGAACCTGGGCGGAGCCGGGGGATTCAATACAGGTATGCGGTGGGTGCTTGAAAACAGACCGGCCTGTGAATACATGTGGCTTCTTGATAATGACGTCCTTGTTGACAAAGGTGCCCTCAGAGAACTGGTTGCTGTTATGAACAGTAACCCCGAGGCCGGCATCTGCGGTTCGAGGATCATAAACATCGAAAACCCGGGCGAAATCATTGAAGTTGGCGCCTTCATTGATTATAGCATCGGCGAGGTCAGGAGAAACATTCCCGATCGGATAGAACTTCAGAACCCGCAGGCCGTATTTGAGGTAGACTACGTGGCGGCTTGTTCCTTACTTGCGCGCACTGAGTGTGTGAAACGTATAGGGGTGTGGCATGAACATTTGTTTGTTTACTGGGATGATATGGAATGGGGGGCGCGCTTCAATGCGTTTGGGTACAAGGTCCTGGCCTCCAATGCCTCCATTGTCTACCATCCGAGCTGGGCAGGGCGCTGCACAGATAATTCAGCCATCTGGCGATGTTATTACAGGACTCGTAACGCCCTTTGGTTTTTCAACAACTACACTACAGGAATAAGGAGACGTCTCCTGTTAGCTTGCATGGTCATTCGATTTGCAATGCATGCAGCCATCAATTGCCTTGCAGCCCATTCTACTCTTTCCCGAGCCTTTCTGATGGGCGTTGAGGACTTTCTCAATGGCCGTTACGGGAAGAAGAAATTTTGTCTGCCTGTTGATAATCTTACAAAATACCTTGACGGCACGAAGAACAAAGATATGTGTGTATTTGTTCCGGAAGGCAGGACAGCGGAAAATGCAACAAAATTTGTTTGCAATCTGATCCAAAAGTATCCGAGGCTAAGGGTGCTGGCTATTATTCCTGAAGCAAGCGGATGCAAATGGGAGAGCCTTTGTGATAAGGATGATATTGTTAGGTATGTTAGATCGGGGAACGGGACAATCACTTGGGCTGACAGATTGAGGATCATGCGTTTTTTGAGAAACAGGCCATGGAGCATATTGCTTACCTCTCCCCTGACTCCCAGGATGGGGGCTATTTGGGGCAAGGATGTTGCCAGGATAAATTTCGAGAAGGGAAGCACGATTGCTATTGAAAGGATGAGCTTGAAGGATTTATGCCGTATTCCCCTGTCGCTTTTATCTTATCTGTTTTGGACCCTTTTTTCCCCGCCCGAAAAAGACTTGGGTTGCATTGAAAAGATCCAAAGAAAAACAAGTGTTGAATTTTCTCGAGTGGGGTAATTCAACAGCGCTTATGGGGAGCTGGTGTGCTGGTGGCTCTGCAATTGTCGGTTTTATTGAAATCATTTGAGTGTAACCTTTTTTGTAGCGCAGAGCTTTAGCTCTGCCATTTTGATGCAGGGCTAAAGTCCTGCGCTACGCTATGAGAGAGAATGCACGCAAAAAGGTTACGCTAAAATAATATTTATTGTGCATATTGAAAAGGATTTCTATAGATGAGAATTGTGATTCTTGGTGGTGGACCCTGCGGTCTGGGGGCCGCATGGCGTTTGGCGGAATTAGGCCATGAGGATTGGCTCCTTTTCGAAAAGGGTGATCAATGGGGTGGGCTTGCCGGCTCATTTCAGGATGAGGAAGGATTCTGGTGGGATCTCGGAGGACACGTGCTTTTCAGCCACTATCGCTATTTTGATCAGGTTATGGATACCCTTCTTGGAAAAGAAGACGGCTGGGTTTTTCACGAACGTGAAGCATGGATCCGGATGCAAGATCGTTTCATTCCCTATCCCTTACAGAACAATATCCATCGCCTTCCAAAGGAAGTTTTTTGGGAATGTCTCAAGGGCATCGTTGATATCAACAAAAACAGCTTCGAAAGAGATCCGATTCATTTTGGGGAATGGATAGATGCCACTTTCGGCAAAGGCTTGGCAAAATGGTTCTTGCGACCTTACAATCACAAAGTATGGGGTTATCCTCCAGAACAAATGGACTGGTCGTGGGTTGGGGACAGGGTGGCCCCGGTGGATCTCAAGAATATATTGAAAAACGCGGTTTTCAATAAAGATAATATTTCCTGGGGGCCTAATTCTCTGTTTCGTTTTCCTTTAAATGGAGCAACGGGTGCTATCTGGAAAACCTTGGCGGAAAAGCTTCCTCAGAAGAAAATACATCTAAACCAAGAGGTTGCAAGGGTGTCTGTTTATGACCGGAAAATCTTGTTCGCTGATGGAACAACTGAAGAATACGATGTTCTGCTTAGCGCTATTCCATTGACAAGCCTTGTCCGGATGGCCGATTTACGGTTTCCTTTTGACTCCCCTCCGTCACTCAAGCATTCTTCGACACATATAATTGGTCTTGCGCTTAAAGGAAATCCCCCTGATAACCTTTCCACAAAATGCTGGATTTATTTTCCTGAGGACAACTGTCCGTTCTATAGAATTACGGTTTTCAGTAACTATTCCCCCAATAATGTCCCCGATATAAACAAGCAGTGGTCTCTGATGTGTGAAGTGAGTGAAAGTTCCGTCAAGAAAGTGGACAGGAAGCGAGTGATTGAAGACGTCATAGATGGCGCTTTAAATACCGGCCTTCTGTCGAATCGTCATGAGATCAATCATACCTGGTACGGTTTTGTTGAGAAAGGCTATCCAACACCATCCTTGGATCGAAATCGCCTAATCTTTCCCGTTCTTAAGCATTTGGAAGAGCTGGGTATTTATTCCAGAGGCCGATTCGGGGCATGGCGGTACGAGGTGGGAAATATGGATCATTCTTTCATGCAAGGCGTGGAGTTTGTCAATCGCATATTGGTTTCCGGAGAGGAATTGACCCTATGGTATCCCGAAATTGTCAACAGCGAACATCCTTCAGGAAAGAAGCGGTGATTGAGTGACTATTAACTAATGAATACTGAATGCCAGCCGAAACTGAGTATTGTCTTTCTGAATTACAATCGTCTTGCTGAAACACAGCGAGATATCGAAGTCATTGCCGTTGATAATGGTTCTGCCGATGGAACTAAAGCATACCTCCGATCCAATGCTTATTGGCTGACTGTGGTAGAAATGAACCACAATATGGGGATTGCAGGATTAAACGAGGGATTTAAGCATGCTATTGGTGATTATGTGCTAGTTTTGGACGATGATTCACATCCCCATGATGAAGCCACTCTGGATATACTTATTACGTGTTTTGATACCCGGCCAGAGGTGGGAGTGGTAGCTTGTCGTATTGAATCTCCCGGCGGACAGCCCGTGCGTACCTGGCACCTGCCCAGAACGGATCGTCCGGGGATTAGTATGGCATTTGTCGGCTGTGGGTTTGCGATTCGTCGGAAGTTGTTTGAGAGGGTAGGCTGGTATCCCGAGCGTTTCTTTCTGTATCAAAATGAGATCGAAGTAGCCATTTGTGTCATTCGAGAGGGCTATCAGATTTATTACGAACCACGTTGCCGGGTAGTACATCGGGAGTCAATCAGCGGCCGCGCGAGTTGGCGTCAGGTTTTTTTCCCTACCCGAAATACTATATGGATCATTCGGAGATATTTTCCCTTTCCGGGAGCGGCGTATTTGATCTTCTCACGCCTCTGTATGGGTTTTATCCGAGCCGTACAATTTGGTGAATTTAAGTGGTATTATAAGGCAGTCAAGGACGCCTTCGGCGAGCCGATCGAAGCAGAGGTGTTACCTCAATCACTATACAAGGGATTGAGCACATTTTGGAAACAAAACAGTTTGTGGCACCAATTGACAGAACGCTTATCACTGCAACGTCCGAAGTCCTGATGATCATTGTGACCTGAAACAAAGAACAGGATGTGTTAAACTTGTTGCAATCAATTCTTGAAATTGAACAAAATTGGACATTTTGCAAAGATCTCTTGGCGTGCTGGAAACCATGGCTCGTCGGTTGACGTGATGGTAATCGATAACGCAAGTCAGAACTGCTCGTCGGATTGGGTGTCTGTTGCTTATGTTTGAAATTGGGGGCTACCAACTTAATGCGGAACACTTTCCGCCATTTTGGCTCTATGGCAATTCTACAATCAAGCAAAATCTGAGGGGTTGCTAACTGATTGAATTTACAGGCTGTCCAGCCTTACGTTGGTAGCCATAAATGCTAAATTGGATGCGCTGAAGGGTGTAAAGAAAGCAAATTCAAAAAAACAGGACAGTTGAAGTTGATTATATCTGGAGACTGTTGGAAAGAGAATTGTTTTTTGCCAGATTAACCAGACGATTAAAATAAAGGTAATAGTTCAAGGTTCAAGGTTAGAGAGCCCTGCCCGCCGACGGCAGGCGGGGATGAAAATTGAACGTTTTGAAGAGATCAAAGGCAACCAACCGTGAACCGTGAACATAACGAATAAGGATAGATTGTGTGAGCGTAGCGAACCACGATCTTATCCGGTTGTTGGACAAGCCCGGTGTGTCTGCATATTCTGTATATAAGGAAATATCTTTTTTTGAACTGGGGG
>JAFCZU010000559.1 GCA_019314185.1 Deltaproteobacteria bacterium
AAAATGCCTCGCTTTATGCTCGTTTACTCGAATAACCAGTCTTAATTACTAATTGTTTTCTGGTCGCAACAGTTGTGATAATTGAAACGATTATTGGGATTAAAGCGTATCGTTACGTTTTGTTCTCCTGAATATTTTGGGACCTGTCTACCATATCTTCCCCTCCAAAAATCATCAGCCGCGAATCTAATTTTTGTATATTTCAGCCCCAAAGCCGATGCTCAAAATATAGGAGAAAAATAAGTATTTTAAAGGCCGATATGGGCCGATAGTTAATTGAAAAACTTGATCCTTACTCGATCAATATGAGGTTACTATGTTCCGGGCTTGCAGAACTAAACATTATAAATTTAGTGCCGTTTGGATAACAATGGCGGCCCTTTTAGTTGTAGGGGCCAACCATACTAAAGCAGGCCCGATAAGTACTCCGTATTCTAAAACCCATAACACCGATGCTGAGCAAAGATTACAAACGACGTTAGTTATAAACTCTGCATGTGACAGAATTTCTAAAGGTGATTTCGAGAATGCCCGGCAGATCATTAATAATTCAAATGTTTCTGGTAGTAAGGATATTATAAAACTTAAAAAAATCGTTGATGAATCCATCGCCGTAAAGGCCGGACTCAAGGCTTTGCAGAGCAAAGTTTATATAATGCATGTAAACGAGTTTGAAAAACTTAGACAAAAAGGAATTCCAAAAGACGCCGAGGATATCGACGAAATCTTCTCGGTCGTGCTAAAAATATTAAAACATGCTGACAAGGGACAAAAGCAGGCTTTACTCGAAGATACGTTTTTAATACGAACTATTCAAATAGCTAAGGCCAAGGCTGCGGAATTTGAGGCAAAGGGTAAATGGCTTGATGCGTATACAATTTGCTATGGCCGGTTGAAGCAAATTTATGAAGAAAATAAGGAATATCTTGATCATGCTCAAATGCTTTTGGAGAAAAATGATATTTTGACATCCCTGCAAAACACGCCGTGCCAGACATCACAGGAGCGTTATGCAGGCATAGATAAACAAATGTTTATCAAGGCAGTTGACTTTATGGATTATAGTTATATTGAAATCATTGACTATCGAAGAATGGCAATAAAAGCTATAAATCGTTGCAATATGCTGGTAGAGGTGATAAGTAATCCATATATAGAAACAGAATATAAGATACGAAGTTCTAAATATCAGGCCTGGTCAGAAGCTCTTAAGCTGATTTCGGATAAAGTAAACGAATCTCTTGCAGGTATAAGCAAAGACGAGTTTACAAATGTTTTTGAGCAGACTTTGATGTTAAACAAATCTCATCGAATAGGGATAGATTTACCTCCAATGATACTTATTGCACAGTTTGCTGAAGGGGCCCTTTCTGCGCTTGACCCTTACACGGCCGTTTATTGGCCCAGCCAGACAAAAGATTTAGAAAAAGCACTAACTGATCAGTTTTCTGGTATAGGAATAAAGTTTTCAAAACAGCAAGGCCTGACAAAAGTAATAAGTGTGATCCCTGACACGCCCGCACACAAATCTGATCTTCAGGCAGGGGATATTATAACGGCAGTAGATGGCATAGATATGAAAAATGCTCCCGATTGTGTGGTTAAGAGGATTACCGGCCCTGAAGACACTAAAGTAACATTGACTATTAGCCGTCCCGATGAAAACATAACCCGTGATGTTACATTAAACAGAGCCAGGATTACTGTCCCATCAGTATATGGTTGGCAAAACCAGGAAACTGGAAAATGGCAGTATATGTTAGACAACTCTGATAAAATTGGCTATGTCCATATAAGTAGTTTTAATTCGAGAACTCCTGATGATTTCGAAAGTGCTCTTACCCAGCTTGAAAATAATGGTCTAAAAGGTTTGATTTTGGATTTACGGTCTAATCCTGGCGGGCTTTTGAGTGCTGCCGTTGAAATAGCAGATAAGTTCATAACCGAGGGGCTGATAGTCAGGACTCAGCCGCGGTCCGGGATGGCCACATATAAATCAGCACATAAAGAACTTACTCATGCCGATTATCCTGTCGTAGTGCTCATTAATTCAATGACAGCCAGTGCTTCAGAAATATTGGCCGGAGTATTACAGGACAAAAAATATAAAAGGGCAATAGTAGTCGGCCAAAGAAGCTATGGCAAAGGTACTGTACAGGCAATAACGGATTATTGCGGCAATAGTTCACAACTGAAATATACTACGGCATATTATCACTTGCCTTCGGGAAAGAAAGTCCAAAGCCGGGAAATGATGAAAAAGTCAGGCAGAACAGATTGGGGCATCTTGCCTGGCGTCACTGTGGACATGCAAAGTGATGAGCTAAAGACAATAACCGAACA
>JAFCZU010000560.1 GCA_019314185.1 Deltaproteobacteria bacterium
TCAAGAACATTCTTTCTGCCATACTTCGGCAGACTCTCGGACAAAAAAGGACGCAAACCGTTTATTGTCGCGGGCCTTTTTACTTACGCTCTGATTTCGTTTTTATTCCTGTTTGCTGATAATATCGCAGCCCTTATTACAGTAAGATTTTTTCACGGTATATCATCCGCCATGATGATGCCGGTTATTCTGGCCTACGTTGGAGATATCACGCCGATTGGCAGTGAAGGCTTAACAATGGGCCTGTTTAACATGGCAATGTTTCTTGGCTTGAGCCTCGGCCCCCTCGCAGGGGGAGTTATAAAAGATAACTTTGGCTTAAATGTCTCATTTGTCTGCATGGGTTTTCTTGCCCTGACAGGATTTTTATTAACCCTGTTTCTGCTTCCGCCTAAAAAATCAGAACATATTATATGCAGCCGAAACAGCGTCATACCCTGGAAACAGCTTTTAAAAGACAGAAATATTGCCGGACTTTATATCTTTAGATTTTCCTATGCCACCTGCATAGGAATAATATGGGGTTTTCTGCCGGTACTGGCAGACTCAGAGCTTTCACTTTCCAGTTCATCCATCGGACTCCTCGTTATGATAGGAGTTTTTGTCAGCGGAGCTTTACAGCTTCCGATGGGTTACATTGCTGACAAGATTAACAAAAACGCTATGGTAATAACCGGAGGTATTATATCAGGTTTTGCGATATTTGCGTTTGACCTGGCAACAAGTTTTAATGAACTGTTTACAGCAAACATTCTTTTTGGCATCGGCGGAAGCATATCAATGTCTGCGCTTATGGCGCTGGCTGTGATACATGGCAACAAAAGCAAAGCCATGGGGTCTGTAATGGGGATGCTGACAATGGCGCACAGTATGGGAATGCTGCTGGGCGCTCTTTCCGCCGGCCTGATAATGGATATTTTTCAACTTCGTCAGGCTTTTTCTTTTGGTTCCCTTATAATGATATTCGGGTCAGTGATATTTTTTATTTGCACATATCGAAAAGGGATCAGGGGCCGGAGGTCAGAGGTCGGAAGTCAGAGGTCAGAGGTCGGAGGTCGGAGGTCAGGGATCAGGAATCAGGGGTCGGGGATCGGGGATATTTGAAGAAATCACAAAAAACAGCTTGCCATATACACCTTTTCTGGTTTATATTATAACTATTTGGTCACGTTTCTGCTGAAGAATGCGCTTTTGCTTAACAGCCTTCAGCCTATTCACCTGAGCAGTTACATCATTTTTTCGCAGTGATGAAAATATATGAAATTTTCTTTTTTAGATAACAAATTAGCTAATATAAATAAAAAGGTTGTTTCAGGAGAACGTCTTGACTTTGAAGACGGCCTTGCTTTGTATAAAAGTCATGACCTTATTGGTATCGGACGGATAGCCGATCATGCGCGTCGCAAACAACACGGCAATAAAGCATATTATGTATACAACCAGCACATAAACTATACAAACATTTGTACAAACCACTGCCTGTTTTGCGCATATTCCAGAAACAATGGTGAAAAAGACGCCTTTACCTTTTCCCTTGAAGATGTAAAGTCTCAACTATTGAAACGGATTGAGGAACCTGTTCGTGAACTCCATATAGTTGGCGGTTTAAACCCCTCCCTTCCCTTTCAATATTATATCGATCTAATTAAAACCGTTAAAAAAATCCGGCCTGAAGCAACAATTAAGGCATTTACCGCAGTTGAAATAGACTACATCGCAAAAATTTCTAATCTTTCAATAGATGAAACCATTGCCGAATTAAAAAACGCCGGACTTTCCATGATACCGGGAGGCGGAGCCGAAGTTATGAGCAGCAGGATCAGAAACAAGCTGTTTCCGCGAAAAATCGACGGCACAAGGTGGCTTGAAATCATGGAATCTTTGCATTCCGCAGGCATTAAATCAAATGCGACAATGCTTTACGGGCATATCGAAACCATCGAGGAACGTGTTCAACACCTGATGAAATTAAGAGAGCTTCAGGATAAAACAGGCGGGTTTTCAGCATTCATTCCCCTTGCATTTCACTCACAAAACACAAAACTGCCGCATATTCCTCCGACCACAGCCTTTGACGACCTGAAAAATATTGCGGCAGCCCGCCTGATGCTTGATAACTTTGACCATATAAAAGCATATTGGGTGATGATAGGGGAAAAACTGGCGCAAACCGCTCTATCTTTTGGAGCAGATGATTTAGACGGAACTATTATTGAAGAGAAAATTACGCATATGGCCGGAGCAAAATCGGCAAAGGGATTGTCGTGCGAACAGATAAAGCGCCTTATATCATCGGCAGGCTTTATTCCTGTTGAGCGGGATTCTTTTTATAATCCTGTAGA
>JAFCZU010000133.1 GCA_019314185.1 Deltaproteobacteria bacterium
TTAAGGGTCTGCTTTGCTTTTGCCATAATGAACCTCCACCTTTTTTATAAGTTTTGGTCCAATATGACATGGATACCTGGCTATGTGAAGATGCGGTTTATTGAGCGCTTACGTTTCACTGTTGTAAACAAGTCTCCATTTTCCCGCCTGATGATCCCTCTGTCAATAAATGCGTTTATGATTTCATTGTATTTCAGTTCGTATTCACTGTTGAAATAAAGATCAACTGTCTCTTTAAACCAATAAGTACCCATAAGGTAGGAGAAAAAGGTGTTTTCTTTAATGCTCTTTTTCATCAAAAGCGTATATACTATGATCTTTTTTATCAGATCAGCGCCAATTGCGTCTCGGTGAAGTAAATATCTTTTAATTTTTGCCTTGCTTTTTGATATGGCCTTTTTAATGTCAGTAAACGGTCTCCCGTGACCTGGATAAACTGTTTTCACATCAAGGGATTCAAGTTTCTGAAGAGACTCCTGCAAGTGAAATAAGGCCATGCTCCCTTCAACACGCATTGTCATCACTGCTAAATCATTTTCCCAGAGCGTATCAGAAGATATGAGGATTTTTTCCTTGCTGTTGTAGAGTACAATGCCATCAGAAGCATGTCCGGGGGTATAAATCACTTGGAATTCATGAGATCCTACAGCGATAGTTTCGCCATCATCCAGTGCTTGTGTGCAATCAAAAAAATCAGCTTCCTGGTCATAGTAACTCCACCATATGGACCAATCATCACGGGTATCAATAAAATATTTACCGGCCTTGTGCAAAGCAATGTTACACCCTGATTTTTGCTGAATGATTTTATTGCCACCTATATGATCACAATGGGAGTGTGTGTTAATAATTAAGGACACGTCTGAAAGGTTTATTCCCAACCCTGTTATTAACATGGCCGTTTCGTTAAAACCGGAAAAATAGCCTGTATCAATGAGGATTGGAGCTTTAGATCGATAAACAAAGTGATTTCCGTTTAGATACCCTCTTTCGATAAAAAACAGATCCTTTAAAATTTCATTCTTAAACATATGTTGATCTCTCATCTTCCATAAAGTTAGGTTTTTCGTTGTAGATTGAGAACAAACTTTTGTTCGTTAACCTTTGTTCCCCATTGAGCGCCTTTATGTTCTTCTACCAGCCTGAAACCAAACTTCTCGTAAAGATGACGGGCAGCATGAAGACCGGCAAACGTCCAAAGATAAACTTGGCAATAGTTACTCTTCCTGCAAAAATTTACAGCTTTCTCCATAAGTGTATTGCCGACACCGCGCCCATGCAGTTTCGATGAGAGAATGAACCACCGGAGATGAGCGCCTTCTGATTCAGCTTTGATGCCGTCAACAGTAATGGAACCCTCAACACGACCATTGAGACAAGCTGTCCAGAATCCATCACGAGTTTTATCAAAACGATCTAAAAATGTTGAAAGTTCAGAGGCTACCTTAGCCTCGAAGAACTGTCCAAACCCCCAATTCTGATGGTAATATATTCCGTGCAGCTCGACTACTCTTCCAATCGCTCCCGGAACATAGCCCGCAAATCCGACTTTATTCATTATACCCTCTTGTTATTGTTGCAAATTAAGATTCCCTGTTTTGGCATTATGCTTAAACTGCATCACATAAAAGATCGGCTTCTATGCCCATAAAACTGAAAAGTTTGGGCATCATAGGCTGGACCTTTTGCTCCACGTCGAAAAAAGTCCCTGGAAATCTCGCATGAAAAGGATAAACCCTCAAGATAACAAGGAGTTGTTGATTAATTTGATTCTCCTGTTTTCTGACTGTTTAATGATATTACAAGTTCCCGAATTACATGCAGATGTGTCGCCATCAATTCGTTTGCAGCCTTTGAATCCCCTTCTTTTATGGCATTTAAAATTCTTTTATGTCCATTTATGGAAAGTTTCATTCGTTGGGGACTTTGGGAATACTCATGTCGACTTTTCAGCAAAATGTGGTCAAAAATCTCCATCACCTGCAAAAGAACGGAGTTGCCTGCAGCCTTGGCCAGAGCAAGATGGAATTTTTCATCAAGCTCTTTTGACACAATAGTATTCTCAAGCTCATTTTGTTGCTGTTCAAGAAGATCTTCCAGAACAAGAATATCCTTTTTTGCAGCATTCTGTGCCGCAAGCCCGGCAATCTGTGGTTCAAGCAATTCTCTGAATTGAAAGATTTCAGAAAGAGTATTTTTTCCCCGGTATATGGCTTTGGCCAGAAATTCAACAACAGACGATTCGTCTTCTAAAATAACAAATGTTCCGCTCCCGGGCCTGCTTATCAAAACTTTTTTCTGTTCCAGTATTCGAATTGCTTCTCGTACAGAATGGCGGGAAACCTTAAAAATAGTTGCAAGTTCTCTTTCCGGTGGAAGTCGATCTCCATGTTTCAGACGTCCTTTTTCAATCAGAGACTGTACCTGGTTTACTATCTGCTCATGAAGCTTGGTTTTTTTTACAGCCTGAAGGTTATCTGTCACACTCTTTCCTGATTTTTCAACCATCCACATCCTCCATGGAACTGTTTGAAATGAATATTTAACCTTTTTTCATGACAAACAGCACATTGACTGCCATAAGCGCTAAAAGAAGTTTTACCTGAAAAACCGAGCCATGCAAAGCTGCCGCATAAAGTAAAAAAGGTATCACAAGCATTAATATCAAGGCTGTGTTTTTCAGCTTTGCACTGTATTTTGCAAAAAAAATATCCATAATTGCAATTTACCTTTAATTGAAATTGATAAAAGATGCCAGTATTGTAATAATGCCAATAATGCCGGTAATAACAAATCCGTAACGAAGAGTTGCCTTTAAAACCGGCCCTTCTTTTCCCGATAGGCCGACAGTTGAACAGCCCACGAGTATTTTTGCCGGAGCGATCATGCTTCCAAGAGCTCCTCCGGTTGTCTGTGCGGCAAGTATCAGGGCAGCGCTGAGTCCTGCCAGTTGTGCTGTCTCCTGCTGAAGGGTACCAAAGACAATGTTGGAATTTGTGTTGCTGCCTGTCATGAAAGCTCCCAGCAGTCCGATCCATGGAGAAACCAGAGGATAAAAAGAACCAAAAACACTGCTTATCCCTTCAGCAAGGATATATACCATCTGGCAGTGATCCATTATCATGGCAAAGCAAACCATGCTGACAATGCCAAGACTTGTCGGCACACCGCTTTTTACAGTTTTTTGTATTATTGTTTTTAACGCATCCGGTTTATAAAGCCCCTTTGAACGGTAAACGAAAAAACTTATGACAGATGAGTATAAAAGCAGAGCGCCACCATGTCCGAACATATTGATAGCTTTACCTTTTCCTGCCTTAATGACCCATCCTTTTAAAGATGTGATTTCCGGAAATGTAAAAATCAGTTTAACCTGCCCGAGAAATGTTTTGACAAAAGGTATCATGACTCCGGAAGAAACAATTACAATAAGGATAAAATATGCTGATAATGCCCACCACAGACCCATTTCTGACCGGACTTGTGAAGATGGCGCCTGATTGTATATTTTTAATTTTGCAACAGCAAGACCACTGCAAAGTCCCACAAGGCTTGCTCCAAAACCACCAAGTGTCCACATTCCGGAAACCGCAAGAATATATTGAGCGCCGGCCATGGCAGTCCCAACGATAAGAATCGCAACAAGACTGTGTTTTACCATTTTCCAGCCGCCATACACATGTACTGCAAATATACCGCAAAGAAAAGTGGCAATGCCAAGAAGCGCGGCAGACCATGGCGCAAGATATGAAAATTCAAGGCCGGTTGCAGCCATGAGAGCCTGAAACGAAGCTCCCATTGAGCCAAACGTGACAGACCATGAATGCCCAATTGCAGGAACTGCAACGGCAACAACCGGAGAAAAACCAAGACCGACAAGAATAGGCGCAACAACAGCTATTGGGACGCCATAACCCGCAACTCCCTGAAGAAAAGAAGCAAATATCCATCCAAATATGAGAATCTGTATGGATTTGTCTCCGCTGAATCTTTGTATGCCGATGCCGATTGCTTCAATGGCGCCTGTTTCATTTACAACATTATATAACAGAAGGGCTGTCCAGATAATATAAAGAACATTAAGGGAGAGAAGCGCTCCTTTCATCTGGGAATACGCGAGAAGTTCAGGGTGAGCTCCGAAAACAAGTGTTGCAGCAATCAAAGAAACAAACCAGCCTGCCGCTCCTGCACGACTACCGCTCCAGTTTTTAAAAATCATTACAACAAGTACCGTAAAAATTGGTGAAAAAGCAAAAAGCCATTTAACAATAAATAAGTCAGTCATATCAACAACCAAAATGTAAATGAGGTTTAAGAAACATACCAATAAACATTGGTTGAACCAATTTAGCGTAGATAATTACGCATGTCAAATAGTTTTTAAAAGAAACCTGGAAAACCAACAGGGTCTTAAATATTCATTTTTCTCATACGAAAATAACTTTCATCAAAACCCATTTCGCAAAGGTACTCATACAGTTCAGGGCAAATCCCTTTTGTCAGAAGCATTTGCAGATAAATCAAATCATCGTGGCTGATCCGACAGCCAGTAGTCATCCGTAATTAGACCCTGTTTTTTTGACAGTTCGTACTGGTCTGTGGCAGGCAGGATAGTCGTGATTCCTATGATTGGAAGCGTAGTCGGACGGATTTCGAGAATAAGATCCACAGTTTCGGATATGGTTTCAGGATTTTCCCCGGGATTACCCACCATCAGGAAACAGCAAGGTTCAATTCCAGCCTCATGGGTCATCTTGAAGGCTTTTCGCACCTGTTCAACCGTAAATTTCTTGTCGATGGATTTCAATATTCTGGGACTGCCGGACTCAACTCCATAGTAGATTCTATAGCATCCGGCCTTTCGCATCCAGGAAAGCATTTCCTCATTCACGCAATCAACCCTTGTTTCCGCCATCCAGACAAAATCCAGTCTCCGGTCCAGAATTTCACGGCAAATGGCTACCGTCCTGTCGTGCTTAAAAGTAAACAGATCGTCGGAAAAATATACATGCCTTACGCCAAGTGTGTGGATCAGCATTTCCACTTCATCGACCACATTTTTTGGAGACCTGAATGCCCATTTTCCGTTAAAGAAATGATTTACCGAACAGAACTTGCATCGAAACGGACATCCACGGGATGTAATAACGTGTGTTCCGGGCAACTCAATGTATTGGGGCGGAATTTCAGGAGATTTATACAGGTTTATGTCAAAAGAATCATATGCGGGGAATGGGAATTCATCAAGGCTCTTGACACGGGGCCGGGGCGAATTTCGGTAAATCCGGCCGTCTTTCTTATAAACAATTCCCTTGATTTGGCCAAGATCTTCGTTGTCAGCAAGGCATCTTGCCAGTTCTACTATAGTGACCTCTCCCTCGCCAAGGACAACGATATCTACATTCCCGCTCATGAGAATCTGCTCTGGGAAAAACGAGGCATGAGGCCCGCCCATGACTACTGTAACATTCGGTTTAACCCGTTTTGCCATGGCTGCGGCCTTGAGTGATTCAATCCTGCCGAACGTAAAGCAACTGATCCCGATTACGTCCGGTGTAATATCTGAAATCAGCTTTTCAATGTCGTCCCACTCGTAATCGTGAAGATCCTTGAGGTCTGCATCAAAACCGTTTGCCCGCAACGAATTTGCCAGGTAGGCGATTCCAAGAGGAACCCATGTCTTCGAAGGCTTTAAATCCGCCTCCAAAGACATGGGGTTCATCATCCTTGCCGGAGGTAGAGTGGCAAGAAAGATTTTCATGTTATGCGGGCAGCCTAAACGCTTTGGCTTCGAATTTCTTCAGAACATCTGACATTCCGAGTTTCTTCAGCGTTGAACGCGTGGGAAGACCTGTCTTGGTGTCCCAACCCATGAGTTTGTAATACTCAACCTTTGTTTCCTCGAATAACTTTTTGTCCAACGGCGGATGAGGCGGTTCTGCCGGCGGATAAGGAGGCATAAGCCTGGTCTTGGTTGGAACAAAGAAATGATCCGGAAGTTGATCATGTTCTTTCCTCAGGTTCACGGCCTTGCCACCACCCCGCTCCATCGCGGTCAGAAGCCTGTGCATGTTCCAAATTCTTGCAGCTTTTTCGTCCAGCTTTTTCTGGGTCATCTTTTCACCGGTAACCAGCTCGAAGAGCTTGTATTCCACTGACACGTCGCCGGTGTATTCTCTGTCTTCGCGTCCGCTGGTCATGATCGGGAATGCCCAGTCGCAGACCGGGATACTGTCCTTGATGCAGCCTCGGTCATGAATGAACTTGGCAAGCACGGCATTTGCAAAGGCGGATTTCTTTCCGTTCCACTCTAATGGGTGATCACGTTCACGCCATATATCGTTGAGTCCATTGTCAGCCACGGCCTTGCCCCACACTTTTCTTCCAATAGGCAGAGCCTGTTCAAATGAGAGTCCTGTCCACTCCAGCAGGTTTGTCATGGAATGCCGGTTGGGATCTCTGTTTTCAATAGCAAAATTGACCGCCCAGTAGTAACCAAAGGTTCTTGGATCATAATGCGCAGACATGCCTCTACCGCCATTACCGCCGACAACACCACCCATTATACCTTCCATGTGCTCGAAATGCTTCACCTTGTCTGCTACCTTTTTCATGCCGAGTTTGTTGAATTTGATAGCGATAAGATCTACGGCTCTACGGAAACCTTCGGCCAGGCAGTCGCCCAGAAAACTTTGACGATAAGTGATCATGTTCATCAGGGTTTCCAGACCCACTGTGCTCAGCTTGCCCTTGGGAGGATAGTGGCCCTCTTCCAGGCCATTCTGGATTTTCGATGTAACCAGATCCTTGTCACGCATGTGCTGAAGAATGTTTTTACCGTCAACAACAGTATCCTGCAGGTACCAGACGAACTGGATCATGGGGAACATTTCAAAGGTATCCACGCCGAGCTTGTTGGCAAGTTGATTGGCAAGAAACGTGGCTTTGTCCTTGTTGCCCATCCATGAATAAAACCACTGTGTGCAGCTGACTGAACCGCCGCCCATTCCTTTGATGTTCATGTAAGCATAGCATCCCTGTGGACAGGAGTAACAGGATTGTGACTTGATGTGGTATTTGTTCAGCCACGGTGCGTTGCTCTTGGTTTGATCGAAGCGTAAGGCCTGCTTGTTGATATCCTTGGGATCAATATGTTTTTCGGTCCAGCTCAGCGGCCCTGTGGACAGCGGTGTGGAACCAAGCGGACCAGGCTGAAACTCGCGCACGCTCTTGACATACTTAATGAGCCCTTTCTTGTCCGCAACTTCTACGCCGTTTGTTCCTCTTACTGCAATAGCCTTGAGATTCTTGGAACCCATGACCGCGCCGAATCCACCCTGGCCCGCCGCATTGCCGACTCGGTGAAGGATTGGAGCGATCCTGACAAGGTTTTCGCCAGAGGGTCCAATCACTGCAATCTGTACCTTTTCGTCTTTCAGGTTTTTCTTTATGTTTTCCTGCGCTTTGAACGAGTCAAGTCCCCACAGTGAATTGGCGGCCTTTATTTCAACCTTGTCGTTGTTGATGGATATATACACCGGTTTTTTGGCTTTTCCCTGAACTATGATCGCATCATAACCCGCAAACTTGAGTTCTGCGCCCCAGTAGCCGCCGAAACCGCTTCTGGCAACCAGGGGAGTTTTCGATTTGGGCGCATACACATGCGGCGAAATTGATATAACCTCGGACCGTCCGGAACATGGAGCCAGGGTTCCAACCATTGGGCCGGTGGCAAATATGATCCTGTTTTCCGGGCTGAAGGGATCGGCCATGGGCGCTTCGTCGAAAATGACCTTGAACCCGATTCCGATTCCGCCTGTATAATCCATGTATTTGGATGTCTTTTCCTTGGTAATGAGTCCATTATCCAAGTTTACTCGTAATATTGTTCCAGTCCAACCATTCATATTATAACTCCTTTTTATTACTCATTTGAAATGGATTTTTATCTTAATTCTATAAACTTGATCGCATCAGCAGGACAATACTTCACACATTGAGGATCGCCGCCGCAAAGATCGCATTTTGAATAGGTGTCTGCCTCTTCATTGTACACAATCATATTCCATGGGCATGCCTTGAAGCATTCGCCGCAACCTTCGCATTTGCTTGGGTCAATTATCCTTGCGCCTGTCTTCTTGTCGATGACAAGTGCGCCATACTCGCAAGCGAGGTAGCAGTCCGCCATATTGCATTGCTTGCATGTTTCCGGCATTACGGCAAGCATGGAAAGTGTTTTGCATGGATCATACGTAGTTTTGATTCTGCTAAGCGCAGGGTTACATTCGCCGTCATGAGTCAGGGAACACACGATTTCACATGTCCTGCAACCTACGCACTGGGTTGGGTCAGTTATCAGCCACGCCCTGGAGTCAGGCAGTTCTGCCGGCGTGATTCCCCTGTTGTAATGTTTGGGATTGAAGTTTTTGGGTGCAGCCATGGCTGTGCCAACAGCCAGGGATCCTGCCGCCATCTGCATGCCGAAAAACTTAAGCATTGTTCTACGGCTAATTTTCTTACCTTTGCCTGGCAGGGTTTCCTCTTGTTCTGCATCATCGGATTTCACGCTGAAAGCATTCTTTAATTTCTCAGTCAATTTTTTGCTCACAATTTACCTCCTACTAATTATTATTATGAATGTTCTCGCCGAACACAAAAAAAGCATTTGCCGCATTAATTGTAATACAGGAACAAAATTTTTATTTGTGACTTTCGTATGCTTGATGGTTTTTCAGCTACAACTATATCTGCACTCTTTTAATAGCACTATCGTTGTAAGTTTTAGTTACTATATTCTAACCAACAACTAATTTCTAATCGCTGATAAAAAAAAATATTCGAAAATTAAACGGATTAAACAAAAAAATATCGCTGGGAGCTTCTTGCAGAAACACATGAAACCACATTTATACTATGTAAGGGTGTTGAAAAGTACTACCTTGCAATCTGTATATTTTGCTATATATTCAGACAATTATCATTAATTACTACTAAAATTGTATTTAAGTGATAGTAATCAATCTAACCTATTAAAATATTAGCATAAACAGATAAAAACAATGAGTACTTTTCAACACCCTTTATGTGTTGCATAAATGCGCGGGTTGTGGCACCTTATGTACTAATGTCGGCATGGGTTGCTTTTGCAACAGGCTCGCTGTTTAACGGGAAAGTATTAAAATTCCTGATTAACATGATGCGTGAGTAACAGTGCCTGGAATTCATGCCTCATAAAAACCGGTATTGAATAAATCAATTGTTATTCAGGAATAATGGCGCTGCAAACAACTAAAATTTGTACTATCCTGTTGTCATTATATTTAACTAACACTGTTGATAGTATCGTAAAAAAGTTGTATCTTCTCACCCAAGCCTGCGTGCGGACATGTATGGACAGGCATCAAGAAAGAGGGAATTTTTTGAAATCATATTGACTGTTTATGACAAAATTCAAAAGTCTCTGTTAGATATAGTGGTTTGCTGGTCATTTTTCATTGACCTAACTATGATACAGATGAGGTAGTTTTTTATGAACTATTTTGATAGAAGCATAGAGAAGTGTAATGGTTTTGAAACTAATCTTGTTAGAATGATCTATTATGATATTCCTGATTATTTTAAAGATGATTATCGATCCTATGAATATCATAGGATTTGTTCCATTATTGAAGGAGAAAAACATGTTAAAGTCAACAATCAGGAGGGTTTTACCTATGATAAAAACCAGTTCCTTCTTCTCCCTCCTGAATCAAAGGTTGAAATGGAGATCAAAATACCAACAAGAGCGATCGTTCTTGAGTTGAGTGATTACCTTATTGATAATGTCAGAGAAAAAATCAGCATGGAAATTGAAGTTTCGGAAGAAACTATAAACGACAAGTTGCTACATCGCGACAATTCAGAATTGATTGATAGAGAGCTTGATAAAATCAACAGCGCTTCTTTAAGTAATATAAAAGGAAAAAAATTTCTTATTGATTTGTATGCACAGGAAATAACTTATAAATTGCTTAACAATATAGGAACAAAAGAAATTCTGACAAAACATTTAAAAAATCCGATTGTTGAAGCCATAGAGATAATGAGATTTGCTTTTGATAGAGAAATCTCATTATCAGAAATCGCACAAACTGTTAATATGTCACCACAACTGTTTTCAATAAAGTTTAAAAGAATAACAGGTTGTTCACCTAATAAATATTTTACCGCCATAAAAATAAATGCTGCTAAAAAAATGCTGATAAATAAATCGGTAACCGATGTTTCGTTTGACCTGGGATATGATAATATTTCCCATTTCATACATCTGTTTAAGGATGAATTCGGCTTAACTCCAAAGCAATATCAATTAAAAAATTATCCTGACTCAATCTTTTAATTGTCAGCATACTGGAAACATTGTGAAAGTCGTTCCCCCGAAAGTTGCTTCCTGTCAGTTCATTGACAAATATTGAGACCTTCTGTCAAATGCAGAGCCCATGATTTTATGCGTTTCTTGTTTTATTTTTGGTCTTTTGCGAAGATCGCAGACATATATTTTGTCGGGCTTTATGAACTATTGGGCCAACTTGCCCAATAAAAATTAGCTTTGAAACAAATGCAGTTAATGGTATCAAACGATATGGTGATAATACGTAGAAGAAGCAAGCAGCGAGTGGCAGCATATAAGTATCAGCGGGATTCTCGTTATTTTGTTCAGATAGCTGAAGGCATAAAAGAAGCAGGTGGTCCAGTGGGACGTTATGTTGCGAGTATAATTATGTTGTGAGAATTTAATTCCCCCCTCATTTAATCCCTCTTATCTTATCCCAAAACAAACTAAAAAATCCATCTAATTTTTTTGATTTATTTAATTCCCCAAAAGAAGCTTGAAAAGCTTATCCATTTTATTCATCTGATTCAATCAAATCCTTTTTTTTCTATTTTATTTTACCCTGACAATTAATTTGCTGATTAGGAGCATGCTGCTGCCAATCAGCATTTTATTTTTAGAATCAAATAATGCATAAAATCGTTTTCTCTTATTAAAGGGAAGGAGAGGAAACGATGCAAAAAGCAAAACCGAGAAAGCGGCCATGCAGAGTCTGCCGAAAGTGGTTTTTGCCGGATGGACGACTTAAAAATCGTCAGAAGACATGCGGCAATCCGGAATGTCAAAGAGAGTGGCACAGAAAAAAGTGTGCCGAATGGAACAAGAAAAATGAAGAATATTTTCGAACGAATTATTTGCAAAAGAAGCTGGAAGCCGCCCAATCTCTCGAACCGAATCTTTGCAAAAGCCGATTAAAGACCGGATTGCCACTCAAATTTATTCAAGAGGTGATTGGGATACAACATCTTATAATCATAGAGTATTTGGCGCAACTACTCATAAAGGAAGTACAGCGGGACATCCTATAATCCTTCTGTCAAGCATAAAGTATACGTTTTCAATAAACGAATTAATTCAACAAGATAGAAGAGCGTCTGATTTCTGGGCGCACTTCTCCTTATAGTTTATTGAAAAATTTTCGGCGAATCTCCCACTATCGCGAACCACGCATCTGATCGTTACAATTATCCAGCATGCAGCAACTAAATGCTGCCACTAATCATCCCTTATCCAGAATCCAAAGTTCAGTGAGAGGCCCAGGATTGTCCCTCCCGAGGTCATATGCCCCGACGTCCATGATCGGGCTCTCTCGCCGAAGGTGTAAAAATGTCTATTCTATATTTAGATAATCAGGGTTAAATACTTCCCCTTTTTTCATCAAAGTCCAGGCTATTATCAGCATTTTTGCAGCCAGCTTAACGCGCATCTTTGTTTTAATCCCACGCTCACGTTCTCTTCCATGAAGAAGCTTGGTAAAGTATGCTCTGAACAGATCAACTTTTGTGGCTGCCACATTAGCTGCCTGATACAAGGCATAGCGAAGCTCGCCATTTCCTTTTTTGGATATTACCGGAATCGCTTTATCACTTGTTCTTCCGCTCCGATTTGCACACAAATCATATCCTGACATCTTGATAAGTTGTTTTCGGTTTTCAAATCGAAAAGGGTCTCCAATCGACGCTAACACTTTGGCCGATATGTAAGGGCCAAAACCCGGTATCGTCAAAAGATAACTATATTCAGAAAATTCAAGACAAAAGTCTTCGATTAAATCATTGGTTTCTTTTATCTGACTACGCACCTGCTTAAGCTTTTCAACAAGAAGCTCGGCTTCATATTCACTTGCAGCATCCGTAGGACAACCAATAGATTCCGATTGCCAAACCATGAATCTTGCGCAGCCTGAGCGTCTGGGCTGTCCCCCGACGTGTTTTGGTTACCAGGTGAAAGAACTTGCCAAATTCCATTGCTGCAATCGTATCAGGGG
>JAFCZU010000561.1 GCA_019314185.1 Deltaproteobacteria bacterium
GGTTTTGCCTGTACCGGCACGTCCCACAAGAACAGAGATCTTTCTGGTTGTGATATTTTCAAGAGCTACATTTTGTTCTTCGAGAGCTGAGACATGTCGAGGATTGTTCTCGTCGTAATGTCCTCCGCTATCACGGATCGCATCTATGATAGAAGGTTTCCAATCAACAGAGAGGGATTTGAGGCTGCGCCCTGCCCGGGCACGGAGTACTTTTTCCAGCCTTTCTTCGCGTTTTTTAAGTTCGGTCAGTTGGAGTGCAAGGATTGTCTTTTCGGATTTGGTATCAACTGGTAACCTGAGTAATTCGATAACTCCTGCCAGATCGCTGGCATTCGCTTCAAGCCAATCGGTACCGGGATTACATGGATGCGCGAGATCCAGACTCTGTAGCCGCTCGATCGCCTCAGCGGCACTGAGAAGGGAATCACCTGTGTTTGCTGCTGCACGAAGAACAGCTACAAGAGCAGCCCTGACGCGCCGGGCATCCAGTTGTGAACCCACTGCCGAAAGTGGAGGAACAGGATGGCGCGCGCTGATCGTGGTGTCGGGAAGAAGACCCATGTCGATAGTTCCAACACTGACGGCAGGGTCATCGTCACTGCCTACATCTGATTCAGATATCCTGTAAGGATTGGCAAGGATCTCTGCATCATCGATTTGCACGCCGGTGGCTTTAAGTCGAGCATCCCTGTCAAACCAGCGTTTGGCCTGGGATGGTCTAAGTTCAAAACGTGACAACAACTCAAGGAGCTGGCGGCGCTCATTGGAAAGGCCGTCCCATGTCCTGCGTATTGCGTTGAGGTCAGCTTGATAAGCTGCTTGTGGCGGTCCGGTATTTCCGCGAAGAATTTCATCTACAAGATGCCAGGGATTGTCATCCACTTGAATATCCCCGTTTGAAGCAAGTTCGTGCATGAGGGCTGTTCCCAGACGCATGCCGAGTGCTTCGAGCGCTGAGCCCAATCCAGGGAAAGCCCCCCTGTTTTTCCATTCGGCAGCGATCTGCTGGTTGAGCCACTCTTCCCTTCGTTCCCATGGTCCGCTGGCAATACCGTGTTCCCTGATCTTTCGAACAGCTTCCAGACAGCGGACAAGTGTAGACAGGGCAGCGCCATGACCTGCTAATTCTGATACGTATGAAAATGCGCCCAGATGATCCGGTGGAACTTCGACTGCGATCTCCTCAAGCAGCGACAGGCGGCGTGCATCTTCTTCGGGGTCCCCGGTGGGTTCAAGATACTCGTGATACGGCAGGAGAAAACCCTCATGTCCATCGGGCCGGATAGAGTGCCTGACGATTCTGTCCCACATGGGGTAGGTGGTAGATTTGCTGCTATCGTAGTGAAGGAGCGGTCCTACCTTGACAACGGTTCCAACAGCAACGACAAGTCGTGGAAACCTATCACCGAGAGGCGTACCTTCCTTGCAATAGAAAAATACGAGGGAACGGTTATCTTGTACCCGACGGAAGAAGAGTTCGGATAATGCTTCCTGCCGCTCTCTTCCGAAGACCCATGACGACTTGAAAGGCGCTTTGTCATCTGGTGGAAGCGGCTCGGGTAATGATTCATCAAGTTCGGCCTGATGTTCGTTGAGCATCCACCAGAACGGAACTGCAGAAGTGGAAAATGGCGGAATTGTTACGGGCGTTGGCTGAAGATGCCCGTGAGTGGATTCCGTATTTTTGTTTGGTTGGTATGGATGGGTAATAACCTTTGTCCACTCATGTGGCGACATGAAACCGCCTGATTCAGCGATGCAGGATGGCATCTGATCTGGTTTTAACTTGTTCCAGGGTTGTTTGGCAATTTGCTCCTCTGCAATTTCATCCCGCTCTTAGCATATGCGGTCGAGTGCTACACAGAATGAGTTGTGCGAGGGGGCGCTGCATACTGTACCGTTCCATCGATTATCGTGCCAGGCTACTCGTATTGTTATATGCATTGTGCCTCTCCTAATCAAACAGTTATCTTTTTGTCTTTCAGTGAAATATACCGTTTCGCTTTTATCAAACTCTATTGGTATCATCTGAGAATTGCTCTCCAAAAGAGCAGACTTAAACTTCTGCATTTCATCCCTTTTCAATTCACTTTTTTCGTTCTTGTCTTTTGGCTTGATGAATTCTTTGTACTTAGCCGCACACACAGGACACAAAGCTAGATGGAGTTCTTTGATTTCCCTGTCGAAATCATCAAAACTCTCAACATCTTCGAAGTAATATTCACCTTTTCGGGTCTTAAAAGGCATTATGTCTTTGCAAATCTGGCAAATTATTTTCTCATCTTCATTTTTGTATTCTTCTTTTAACCAAGTCTTGGCATCAATTAATCCCTTTATTCGTTGATTTTTTGGTTTTATTTCGTACGTTTTCTTTGGACTATCTTTTTCCTTCATTTTTTGTTTGTAATGTTTTGGGTCTACTGGAGGATTTCCTGTAGGTAACTCTATCTGTCTGAGCATAGTAGAAACAATCTCGTCCTTTATCCGTTGATATTCAGTCGGGTTTTCCTTGAGCAACTTCATGAAATCAATATCGTTCTCGTCCAATTCGACTCCGGCCATATCGGTTAATATAGTTAATGCATCAGTCAATGCATTAGACTTGAAGCCGATTCTTTCCGCCAAAAACGTATCCCGTATAAAGTCTAAAGGAAGTTGTTCTAATGATATTTCAGTTGGCTTGTAGAATTCTCCATCCTTAGAAGGCACCCACGCCCAATCACGGACCAATTCAAGCCATACAGCATCAAAATACGCAAAATGATCCGTGAAATAGAACCAGTGATATTTACCTTTAAAAAAATCGCCTTTTTGCCATTTTGATAGACCTTCAAGATGTCCTAAAAGGAAATCCCAAAGAATTTGTGCGTACTTAATTTTCAACTGTGGTTTGTTTTCATCAATAATCCTATTCAAGAAATTTTCCAGTCCGTCCAGTGAATAATCTACAACAGAAATTTCACGTGTACACCCTCCACCGTTCCTAAGTTGATTCTTAATATCCCATGGCAATTCAGTGGCAAAAGCCAAGTAACGGGGTTTGTCTTCAACTCCAAGATTTAACCATTCTTTTTCATCATTCCCTTCATCTAATAACCAAGTATCGGGATTTCCGTGAAAGTATATTTCTAAATCAACGGAGCGGAAATAAACGTCGGTGGGTTTTTTAAAGGCATTTTCTCCAGTAGAAGAGTTCGCAGCTTGAAGAAATGGAGTTTCTCTTAAAGCCTTATCAATTCTACCCTTCTTACTTTGCGAATCTGTTTTCAACGCACTGAGAATCTTAGAAATATCAGACCTGTGCTCATCTTTAGATATCGTTTCCCTCTCCTCTTGACCATATTTCGGTAAAATCCTTTCTATTACCTCCTCAACAATATCTGGTTTTGGAATACCTACGACATCTTTTAGAAATTTTCGAGCCTGCTCGTTGTCCGCAAGTTTTCGCTTTACGGTCGGAAAATCTGAATCTCCTTCAGTAGAGAGGTAGGCATTTGGAGATCCATCGTCTCTAAAAGGTAATACATGCTTATCATCAGTAAGTCGAATAATAGGCAAGTCTTTGATAATATTGTTTACAGTTTTCCATACTGAATCAAGATAGATGTAAAACTGCACCATCCATTCGTCGGTCTGTTCTTCAAGAAATTGAGATGTAATTTTCCGGGCGAACTTCTTTGGGGGCACTTCTTCAACATTCAAAACAAACCTCAAATAGCTCCACAGATTATGTGTTTTATCGTATGTTATTTCTTTCGATAGCCACTTTAGGGGTTCTTCTACATTTAAAAGCGTCTTAAGGTGGTCATCAGAAATGAGCTTCCTTAGTCCTTCCCCATCAGCAAATTTAGCCTGTTTTGCTGACACAAAATTGCCATCATCCGTCGGTAACAACGTATTTTCACACAACTCCACTTTTACTCTCTCATATATGGGAAGGAACAGATTGTCTTCATTTTCCTCTGAGAATTGAGACTTTTTATTATTTTCTGGCGACAATGACATTTTAAATTAAATTTATCCGATACTATTTGATTTTTATTGATGTTAAAATAATAAAATACATATAGTATGCAATTTATATTGTAATGTATGGCAAAAGGTAATCAGTCTATCAATAAATCACTTGCAAAGGACGTAGAAAATGGTCATATTGTCCAGG
>JAFCZU010000134.1 GCA_019314185.1 Deltaproteobacteria bacterium
AGATCCGGATACCTCGTAGCCGAGATTGATAAGAAGTTCGGCAATACCGCTCATTCCGATACCGCCTATTCCTACAAAGTGTATGTGATATTTTTTAAGATACATAATGTGTAAATTACAAGTGCCTAAAGTGAGCTAAAGTGCCTAAAGTTATGGAGTCGCTTCGCTCCGGTTGTTTTTTTCAAATTGAAGAGCGAAGCGACATCATCATTCATCATTCGATGTTGGACGTTCGATGTTCGACGTTCGTCTTTTCAATGGTTCAGGGTTCAACTTATAACAATCATTGACAATAGCCTTTGCTGCATCAGGTCGGCCAAGTTCTTTTATCCTTGAAGACATGGCTATAAGGGCATCAGGACTTGATGCATAGCGCCTGATTTTTTCAGTTTTGGAGGATCATTTCGGCAGCCCCGGCTTTTTTTAGTGAAAGAGCATTTAAAACCTGGTGGTTGTCGGCGGCAAAAGGATACGGCACGAAAATCACTCCTTTTCCGATGGCTGAAACTTCCGCCACAGTTGTTGCGCCAGCCCTGCATATTATAAGATCTGCTCTGCTGTATTGCTGCGCCATATCATCGAAAAATGCTTTAACCGTACATGAAATACCACGAGCCATATAAGCATTTTTTATCTTTTCTTTGTCAGCGGTTCCTGTCTGATGCAGGAAAAAAAACTTATCTTTTTCCTTAATAAGCTTCATGGCCTCAATAACAGCCATATTAATACTGTGTGCTCCCTGACTTCCGCCTAAGATAAGAACAGTAAAAGGTTTTTTCTGTCCTAAATATATTTTTTGATTTCCTGCGTATTCCAGAATTTCTTTGCGTACAGGATTGCCGGTTATATGAATTTTTTTTGAGCTAATGCCGCCACAACATCGGAATGTCTCTATTTTAGTATTTTTGAATGAAACATATATCCGATCTGCAAAATGGGACAATATCCGGTTTGTAATGCCGGGCAGAATATTCTGTTCATGAATGACGATTTTTATTCCTGACAGCCATGCTCCCAGGCCAACAGGCCCTGCTGAATATCCACCAACGCCCAAAACCAGATCGGGCTTGAAGTTTTTTATGATTTTTATAGATTCAAATATCCCTTTTGGAATTTTTGCGATTGAAACTATCTGGTTCCACAATCCTCGTCCCTTGATTCCCTCCGCAGTAATAGATTGATACATGAAACAGGTTTTTGATAAAATTGATATTTCAAACGGTTTTCCTGTGCCTACAAAGAGTATCTTGTTTTTTTTATCTTTTTCCATAAAGGCATCTGCAATGGCAATCCCCGGAAAAAGATGACCACCAGTGCCGCCGCCTGCAATTATTATACGCATGTTTTATTTGACCTTTGAGCTCATTGCTCCGATGTTCATCAATATTCCTATGGATGCCATGCTGAACAAAAGTGATGTTCCGCCGTAACTCAAAAATGGCAGCGTGAGCCCCTTGGTTGGCAAAAGGCCAAGAACAACTCCCATGTTCACGCAAGACTGTAAACCCAGCGCAACCGTAATGCCGGTAGCGAGGAACGATCCAAAAGCATCTCTGGTTTTTATAGCTATGCTGATTCCAATCCACAGAATCAAAGAATATAGCGCTATGACAGCGAGAACGCCAAACAGTCCGAGTTCTTCAGCAATGACCGAGAAAATAAAATCAGTATGAGGCTCAGGGAGATAAAATAATTTCTGATAACCTTTTCCGATCCCGGTACCCCATATTCCACCTGTGCCAAAAGCCATGAGAGAGTGAATTATTTGATAACCTTCATCGGTCTGATACTGCCACGGATCCCAAAAACTCATGATGCGTTTGATGCGATATTCCGCATTAACCATATAAAAATATCCAACTGGAAGTATAATTAGAAGAGGAGATATAAGGTGTCTAATGCGCACCCCTCCCACAAACAGCATGATCCATGCAATACACCATAGAATAACCGCTGAGCCGAAATCAGGCTGAAGTAATATCAGCGCTGTAAATGCTCCTAATACGATAACATGCGGCAGAAAACCTATATAAAAATCTTTGAGCTCATCCTTTTTTTTGCTCATGGAATAAGCGAGATAAAGAACCAGAGCAAAACGGGCAAATTCAGATGGCTGAAAGTTTAAACTACCGAATCGCAGCCAGCGCGCCGAACCGCCGGCGGAAAAACCGAAGCCTGAAATATGAATTGCGGTTAGGCAAACAAGTGAAAGTGTCAGGAGCGGATATGTCAGAGAACGGATAAATTTTAACGGAACATGTCTGAAAAAAACCAGAGCGATGATTCCCAGCAGAGAGGCAAAAGCCTGTTTCTTCAAAAAATAGTAATCTACTCCGAATTTTTTCAATGCAATGGCGGAACTTGCGCTGTAAACCATTACAATGCCTATTCCCACAAGGAAAAGGACAGGGAATAGGAGCTTGATATCATAATGTTTAGATGTCGCCCGAACTGCGCCTGCCGTCTGATTGTTATTTTTAATGCCTTTCATTGTTTATTAAGCTCGTTAACTACTTTGCAAAAATCTTCTCCACGATGCGTATAGCTTGTATACATGTCAAAGCTCGCACAGGCAGGGGATAACAGCACAACATCTCCAGGCGATGCCGCATGGTACGCTGAAGAGACAGCATCATCCATTGAATCAGCGATTTTAATCGATGTTATATGCCCTAACGCTGACTTGATATCCTCTTTTGCTTCTCCCATTGCTATGATTTTTTTTGTGTGTTGACGAATCAGATCATTAAGAACGTGAAAGTTGCTTCCTTTATCCCGTCCTCCCATAATGAGTATTACCGGCTTATTAAAAGTTTCGAGAGCCCTTGCAACCGCATCTACATTTGTTGCCTTTGAATCATCGAAAAAATTAACATTATTTATAGTGGCAACATATTCAAGACGATGGGGAAGACCCTTGAAATTATTCAGAGCCGATTGCACACCTTTTACGGTTCCGCCTGTTGATAGAGCTGCAAGTGACGCGGCATAAGCATTTTCGATGTTGTGTTTTCCAGGAAGATTCATGCCGGCAAAGTCAAGGGATTTTAAGTTTTTTTCGATTTCGGCATTATTAATTGTATTGTTATTAAAAGGCAATTTTCTTGCTTTAATGTTTTTACATAAAGAACATATATACGGATCAGAAGCATTATAGATAGCAGTATCGCTTTCCTGCTGGTTTTCAAATATTCGTATTTTGGATTTTGCGTAAGCTGCAAAATCCGGATAACGGTCAAGATGATCTTCTGTTATATTAAGCAGAATGCCAATCTTTGGCCTGAAAGTATCGATAGTGTCTAATTGAAAACTGCTTACCTCAACTATCAGAATATCAACTTTTTCTTCTTTATTCACATAGTCTATCAGAGGATTGCCGATATTCCCGCCTACGAAGACCGTAAGACCGGATTTTTTAAGCATTTTTCCAAGAAGAGTAGTTGTGGTAGTTTTGCCGTTTGTGCCGGTTACAGCGACAATCGGCTCTTTGATGAATCTGGATGCAAGTTCAATTTCTCCCCAGACAGGTATGCCTTTTAACCCGGCTTTTTTTATCGGCAATATTGTGTGAGGAACACCCGGGCTTATAATAATAAGATCAGCGCTTTCAAATGTTTCAATTTTATGCTGCCCCAGTTCCATACTGATACCCATCTCACGCAATGGCGGTGTATAGGATTCCAGCTTTTCTTCTCCGGCCATGTCGGTTACAGTTACTATTGCTCCCCTGTTTTTCAGAAAACGGGAGACTGCTGCTCCTGACCTGCCAAGGCCGACTATTAATATGTTTTTGTTAGTAATATCCATTTGTCGTAACAATTATTTGAAAGATGAACGTTGAGCATATTAAAAGATGAACATTGGACATCGAACGTCCAACATCGAATTTTGAATAAGGAATTCTGCCAATTTATAAATTTGCGGAGCGAAGCGATTTCATCATTCGATGTTCAACGTTCGATGTCCAACGTTCGATGTTCGATGTTCGACGTTCATTTTTTAATCCCGTCCGACCTCCGACCTCTGACCTCTGACCTCTGGCATCTGATATCCGACATCTGAACTCTGATATCTGACATCCGGTCTCTGATATCCGACATCTGACCTCTTACATCCGACATCCGATTTCTAATATCTGACCTCTTGCCTCTTACATCTGATTTCTTACTTTCGATCTCTGTTTTTTGTCCCATGCTTTCAGCTCTCCTTTGCTCTTTATCTTATTTTCAGCGTACTCAACGAAATAAGGGCAAGTGTGATCGCTATTATCCAGAATCGCACTATCACCTTTGGTTCAGGCCATCCCTTTAGTTCGAAATGGTGATGAAGTGGCGCCATTTTGAAAATCCTCCTGCCGTTTGTTATTTTGAAGAAGCCAACCTGAAAAATGACAGACAGGGTTTCTATGACAAACAGACCGCCGACAAGTACAAGTAGTATTTCCTGCTTTGTGATAACAGCTACTGTGCCAAGCGCAGCGCCAAGGGGAAGAGAACCGACATCGCCCATGAAAATTTGTGCCGGATAAGTATTAAACCATAGAAAGCCCAGGCCGGCCCCTGCCAGAGCGCCGCAGAAAACAGCTGTTTCTCCGCTTCCTGATACATAGGTGATTTGGAGATAATCGGCAATTTTGACATGACCTGCCACATAGGCAAAAACCATATAAGTACTTGCCGCTATAATCACAGGACCGATTGCCAGTCCGTCCAGTCCGTCTGTAAGGTTAACCGCATTTGAAGTTCCAACAATAACAAAAGTTGCAAAAAACACATATCCCCATCCTATATCCGGTGAAATATTTTTTAAAAAAGGTATGGTTACGTGTGTGCTGAAATCATGGTGTAAGCAGACAAGAATTCCTGCCGCAATCGCAAGCAATGACTGCATCAGTATTTTGTTTAGCATGCTTAATCCCTTGCTTCTCTTTTTTATCAGCATAAGATAGTCATCAATAAAGCCGATTATGCTGTAGCCGATTGTAACGAGGAGAACTATCCATATGTAAAAATTTGTAAGATCGGTCCAGAGGAGGGTGGATACAACAATTGAAAAGATAATCAGGGCTCCGCCCATAGTTGGTGTTCCAGCCTTTTTGTGGTGTGTTTTTGGGCCGTCTTCCCTGATATGTTGTCCGATCTGTTTGCCGGCAAGGGTTTTAATTACCCACGGGCCAAGAAAAAAACAGATCAGCAAAGCCGTCAGGCTGGCATATATAGTCCGGAAAGTAATGTACTGGAATACATTAAATGCCGAAATAGTTTTATGGAATGGATAGAGTAAATGATAAAGCATTATTTGTTCCTCAATCCCTTCACAATCTTTTCCATATCCATTGATCTGGAACCTTTAACAAGAACCCAGTCGCCGGGTCGCAGCCAATTTAAGAGATCTTTAAGAATTTCTTCTTTACTGCCGATAAAAATATCTTTAAAGCTTGGATTTTCATCCTTTGCGCCTCTTGCAACCGTTTTTGCAAACCTGCCTGTAACATATAGCCTTGCAATATCTGAAGCAGCAGCAAGAGAGCCGATCATTTTGTGCATGGATTCCGCATATTCTCCGAGTTCAAGCATGTCGCCTGCAACAAGAACCCCCCTGTTGTTTCCCTTTAATGACTTGAGAGTTATTATTGCGGCTTTCATAGAGTCGGGATTTGCATTATATGTATCATCTATTATATGGATTCCGCGGCTCACCAGGATATTCATTCTTCCGTGTGAAAGCATGAAATTTTCCAGGCCTGTTTTAATTTCCATCGGGCTTTCACCCAAAAGATATCCAACTGCCGCGGCTGCAAGGGCATTTGAAACCATAAATTTTCCAGAGACCTTAAGGTCAATGGAGATACTTTCCGTCGGGAGTATTAGAGTAAATGAGATGCCGTGCTCCGTTTCTTTGATAGAGACAGCCCTGATCGCAGCCTTTTTTGACACCCCGAAAAGAAGAACATCTTGCGTGGTTTTATCTGCCAGTTGTAAAACTCTTTGGTCATCCGCGTTAAGCACGGCTTTTCCGCCAGGCTTGATTTTTTCCAGCAGTTCGCCCTTGGCACGCATTATCCCATTTATTGATCCCAGTCCTTCGAGATGAGCATGGCTGATATTCGTGATAACACCGATATCAGGGGAACAAATATCGGCAAGTCTTTCTATTTCACCAGGGGCGTTCATGCCTAACTCCAGAACAGCCAATTTATGGTCTTGTCTGAGCTTAAGAAGAGTTAACGGGAGCCCGATTTCATTATTAAAATTTCCCTCTGTTGATAACGTGGAATATTTTCTGGAAACAACGGCAGCGGTCATATCTTTTGTGGTTGTTTTGCCGTTTGAGCCGGTTATCGCCACAACCGATACATTTGAACGTTTCCGGTTAAATGAGGCAAGGTCTCCTAATGCTTTTGTTGTATCGTCAACAGCCACACAAACAATGTTTTTTTTCTCCTGCTTTGTGAATGTCGGTAGATTGTCAGTTTTATTTTTGTTTGTGATAATGCCGCGGACCCCATGCTCAATTACATTGCCGGCAAAATTGTGTCCGTCATAATTTTTTCCTTTTATGGCAACAAATATGTTGTCAGCGGATATCCCGCGTGAGTCGATTGAGATGCCGGCAAAAGAAGTCCTTATATCTCCGGATATGAGTTTGCCTTTTGTTGCTTCTATAACTTCGGTAGTTGACCAGGGCCTTGGATTTTGTTTTTTCGGTTTTGAATTGTCTGTTTTAGATAACAGGACTTTTTCCGCTTCTTTTTTGTCATCAAACGGGACGGTTTTTTTGCCGATTATTTGATATGTTTCATGACCTTTTCCGGCGATAAGCACTGTATCGCCCGGCTGAGATGCTGTTATGCCCGTCAGTATCGCTTTTTTTCGATCAGGTTCGATAATATACCCTTTTTTGTGAAGAGATTTTACAGGCTCCAAAGGGTCGTATTCGTGCATAGCTGCTTTTTTTACTCCATCAAGCACCTGTCTGATGATTTCCATGGGTTCTTCGGTTCGCGGATTATCAGAAGTAATAATTGAAAGGTCTGAAAGGGTTCCCGCTATTTCACCCATTTGAGGTCGTTTCTCTTTATCTCTGTCTCCTCCGCAGCCGAATATACAGATAACCCTGCCGCTTGTTAGAGTTCTTAAAGAAGACAGAACCTGTTTCAACGCGTCAGGGGTATGAGCGTAATCCACATATACAAACCGGCCAATATCATTTGGAACAGCTTCGAGTCTGCCTCTGACGCAGGTTGTTTCTTCTACGCCTGCCTTTATGGCAGATAGAGGAATCTTTAGAGCAATGCCGACACCTGTGGCGCAAATAATATTTTTTAGATTATGTTTTCCTACAAAGTGTGATTTAAAATCAAATTCACCTTTTGTGGTTGAAATCCTTCCAACAATACCGGCCTGTTCGTATTTTATGTTAGAAGGCCTGATCATACTGTCCGACAGCTCAAAAACCTTTGGTCTTGAGCTTTCACCTTCCAATTCCGACCCTTGAGCTCCGACCCTTGAGCTCCGACCCTTGAGCTCCAAAGCAAGCTCTTTCCCTTTTTCGTTATCGCAATTGACTACAGCGATGGCCCTGTCTTTTTTGGGGCCTGATCTTAAAATATCTGTAAAGAATCTTTTCTTGCATGCCCAGTAGGAATTCATGTCTTTATGATAATCAAGGTGATCCCGGGTTAAATTTGTAAACACGCCGACATCAAACCTGCAATTTTCAATTCTGTGAAGGTCGATTGAATGCGAAGATATCTCCATTACAACATGTGTGATTCCATTATTGAGCATTTCAGCCAGAATTCTTTGAAGATCCAGAGATTCAGGCGTTGTTACAGGATTATTGAATGTTTTACCTGAATAGTGATAATTTATAGTTCCTATTACACCGACCTTGAACCCGGCTTTTGAAAGTATATTTTCAATCAAATAGGCGGTGGTCGTTTTACCGTTTGTTCCGGTTATTCCGATAATAAATAAGCTCTCGGACGGGTTGCCGTAAAATGCAGCGGAAACAGCGGCAAGAGCCTTTCTTGTGTTATTAACCTCAATTGTTATTGTATCCTGAGTGACCGGTTTTTGTGTAATTATTGCTGAAGCGCCGTTAATTAGAGCCGCATCAATAAAATCATGTCCGTTAGCCACAAGGCCGGGTATGGCGACAAACAGTCCGTTTTGCCGCACATCCTGTGACCTGTAATGGATCGATACTATTTCACCTTTTTTGGTTTTATAGCTTCTACCAAATGCGAAAGTATCACCCTGTTGTCCTATCTGCTTGTAAGTAAGTCAGTTTTTTTCTGCTTTCAGTTAAATTATTTGTTATATCAGGACCGGTCCGCCGATTAATCTGCTTCGCAGTGAGTTTGTTTTGGCCGGCCGGCAGGTTTATATAATTAAGAGTTTCATAAGCTATCTTCCTGAATGCCGGAGCTG
>JAFCZU010000562.1 GCA_019314185.1 Deltaproteobacteria bacterium
CCCTGTAGTTCGAAAAAGCAAAGGCAGATGCTAAACCACAACCCTGAATAAAAGCCCCAGCTTTTTGCATCTGGTGTACTGGGTTGTTGGGCATTTTGTATTCTATCAAGGGCAAAGCAATCTCTCCCACCCTTCCTTCGAACTATGTTCCGATTTTTGATTAAAATGGAAGCCCTCTTGGCTCTAAGTAATTTACCGAAACAAGGTGTAAAACTGCTCCCAGATTTAAAAGTATCCAAAACCAAATAGGGCAAAGAAAGTGTCCAGCCCCATTTCCATCTAACTTTTTTAAGAAGTTTCAATGCAACAAAAATAATAGTAAGGATCACGCATATCGGAACAGAACCAACCAGAAATTGTTTTTCAAAAGACATTTCTCCATATAACATCAATGAGTTAATCCATATTGGAGAAAGCACCCATCTCCAATACATTACAGGCCTTCTCATCTGTTTCCAAACATAGAGCAGAATTGATAGTGGAAAACTTAAGAGAAACAAACAAAAAGTTAATTTTGACATTACCATAGTCTCTATTGTTTATGGCCTGGTTGTGTGAAAATACGTCGTCATTTCACGCTCAAATCTTTTTTTGCTTGAACTTTTATGATCTTTAACCCATTGTTTAGACATTTTAATTTGGAATTTAGGTATTCGTAAAAACTTGGTTCATTTTTTGCTTTCTCCATTTCATCCCATAAGGTCATCATAGTTCTTTCAGATTCCAAAGATATAAAGAATGAACCGATATCAACAGCCCTTCGTATTTCGTTGGAGGCTTTTTTGAATTTTAGTTGAAGCTCTTTTTCTTTATCGTGTGATGAGTCTTGGTTCATCTCAATATATTCCAGCTGATCTTCACACCAAGCCTTTATTTGATGGAGAGATTCCACAATTCTCGAATATGAATCGGCTTTTCGTTCCCACCATTGTTCAGAATGAAAGCGCTTAAGTGATAGGTGGACTGTGATTACTGCCGTTGTAACTGCGATCAGTAAACCTGGAAAAAGTTTGTTCAGGAATAAATCAAATAAAGACATCCAATTGATCTCCATATTATTTCACACCCAACGCTCACAATATGAGCCTTCGAGGAGACGTGCCACAGGCGCAGCTATCTCGAAGACCCTCTTGATTGTGTTGTCGGGCAGAGCCCTTTCTATTCTTGTATAAAATTCTGTTTTCCCGTCAAAACATCTGATGGGAGTTGAGGCCAATGTGCTAGCCCGAGGCCAGACGCAAGCTGGACATTTCCTGCAATGTAATGCGCACAGAGATTGCCCAGACCTTTTGACATGTCGCCAACTGCAACGGCCGACTGGATGCCAGAGACAAACTTTTGCCCTGTGTTTCTACGCTGTATGTTGCCAATGGCATGAACCACTATGCTTCCAAAAATGAGGCCGAGAGCGATCTTCCACGAAAAGATGAAAACGAGACGCGCAACCCAAAATACAAAAATGGCGAGACCTTTCCAAACTTGATCCCCCTTGTATTCTGAAAAAGCGCGTGCCAGTGCGAGAACATCGACATTGATTGCGATGCTGCCTTGTGAAATTCCATCTGCCATTGCCGAAATGTTTTGCCAGAAATCATGCGCAGCAACTTCTGCCTTTTGGTTGAGGGGCTGGCCGAAAAGGTCTGATAATAGTCTTTTGAAGTCATAAAATGGAATGTTCACATTGCTCATAGTTTTCTACTGCCCAACGATTTAATCAGCGGCGCGCGTTAGGCCCTCTGAGATAGCTGCAACAACTGCGACAAAAAGGAATACCGCCAACATCAGCAATAGAGCGTGTCTGGCCATCAAGGCAACGCGTTCATTGAAGAACCAGATGGAGCGTGCTCTCTTGTAGTATCCAATGAATACAACAAAAGACAATAGTCCCACACCAATCTGCAATAATTGATGCTCAGGACACGAAACCAATAGCGGTACAGAGAGTAACCACGTTGTAGTCCAAAACACCCATTCATAGGTAGCTCCCAATACTGTATCATAGGTTCTATTTGCGAGTGCCCCACCACGTGCTAAAGATGCAAAGAATATGGCCGAAAGGAGGATCGCATCAGCGTGGGATTGGGAAATCTCATAGTGAATTCGAAGCCAGTCCATAGCGGGAGCAGTTAGCGCTCGATAGAAGTCAATAGCTGTGGTGATGAAACCACGCAGTTTGAAAGTCGCATCTGCAATAGATGCGATTGCCATTGATGACACCAAAAAGGTTCCACAGAGAAAAATTTTCGTCGCTGATGAGAAGTCTGCCCATGACTCTTGTAGGCTTTGAAAGTCTTCACGCAGCCCCATAGTTCAATACCTCACTCGTCAAATATCATAGG